>SKQZ01000125.1 GCA_007118765.1 Candidatus Hydrogenedentota bacterium | reverse complement strand
TCTCGGCCCAATAGGCCGTGCACGCCTGTTTGTCGGGGTATTGTTCCAAAGCCTTTGTGTAATAGGCCGCGCATACGTGACGCTCAGTGGCATTTCCCGATGGCGTTAAGGGCAGCACGTCTTGTTCGTAGTCCAAAGCAATATCATCAAGCAGGGTGTTCACCCGCGTAATAATGGTTTGGGTGCGTTGCTGTGCCATGTCTTTGAATTGCTGTAGCAGTTGCATGTCATGCCCCGAAACACTGCCGGAAACAAAGCCCATGCCAATGTGATAGGCGATGCCCGGTTCCCCCGGCGAGTTGATTTCGTCATGGGCAAATTCCCGGACAAATACACGCGTCTCCAGCCCCGCGCCCGATTGCAACCCCAACTGGGAACAGACAAACAAAAACTCGTCCACGCCGTCCAACACGTCAAAATCAATCAGACCCATGCCGCATAGTCCCGCAGTGCGGCCACGCCATGCAAGTCCGGTTGGCGAATAACCGTATCCGTTGAATGAGAAAAAAGAATGGCAATGCAGGTTAAAATGATCCCCTGTTGTTGGCAACGGGATGTTGCCTGCATTGGCTTCGTTCAACAGGGCTTCAAGGGCTTCCTGCCGTGCATCGCTGTCAAAACTATCCAGCTGCTCTTCCAAAACAACTTGTGACGACATAGTGTCCTTTCTACTGTGGGCGTGTCCACTGTGTGTGGGTTCATCATTTGCCACGGCCCATTATTTCGATTCTTACATGATTACAAGTCCACACCGGTAACGAAGCAATGCGCGTCGGAACGTTGTCCGGCCCTGACAGCGTGCATACCCGGCATGGTGCGTGTGAGTGGGTTAGCGCACCTCAAATTCGATAACACCGAGGGGGCCGTATTCAGCGCGATACTTTCCGGGCTCGGCCGGCAGAATCTTCCCCAATGCGCCGTTTGTAATAATATGCCCCGCTTTAAGGGGGTAGCCCTGCGTGACGATATGGTTCACCGTTTTCAACAGCGTGTGCCACTGACCGCCGGCTGCCATATCGCCTCGTGCTTCGTTGATGACGGTGCCATCTCGTGTAAAGCGAATCTCAATGGCATCCGGATCAATTTCGTCCGGGTCAAACGATTCGCCCAGTATCATGTCTTTGCCGTTAATGTTCCACGCGACAAGGTCTGTTTCAGTGACGGGCTGCATTTCTTCAACAGGATTGCCGGGCACTTCAACAATTGCCACAATCGCCGCCACGTGCTCACGCAGCGTTTCAACATCCGCAACAGGCGCGGTAATGGGCTTGTCAAAAATGAATCCGATCTCGTTCTCTACATGACGGCTGGGATCATCCGCAAGATCAATCACGACCTCATCATGGGCATAAAACACGCCGGATGCAGGCATCACGGCTATGAGCGGAAAGTGCGGAGCAGGATTCGCCACGCCCGCGGCTTTATAACCGCCTATTTCGTCATCTTCCAGCATGTGCTCTACAAACAGGCGCTGCACAAAGTATGCCTCGTCGAGTGTCGCATCTGGCTGAGTGACGCTTAATTGCATCATGGGGGCCCCGTCACGCCATGCCGCGTAAATGCTTTCCGCAAGGGGCAGCGCCCATTCCGGCGCATCGGAACTATCATCCGCATGGCCCGACATAACAAGGCTGCAGAACAGTAACAACAGTAGGAATAAAGGTTTCCGAACAGGTGTTTTCATGATTGTTGCTCCCAGAATATCGCTTGCGCACAATTTCCAACGTGGTTATGATAGTGTTTTTTGCCCATCGATGCAACTGTATGTTGGGGGCGCTGAGTGTGGGCGACGAAATGGTTCATAATGCTATGATCCCATGCTTCCTGATGTCTATGCGCGACCGAGCTTTGGTGTGTGTCAGGCAGGTTGTCCGGCAGCATGTTTGTTACCTGTTTCGTTGAGTGATAGGAGAAGAAGTCAATGTGTGGAAACATCATTCGCCTTGCTTGTGTGGTGTTGTTGGCTGTTGGTGTAAGCGGCTGCTTTATCATTGAGCGAATGGTATTCCCTGTGTGGGAAGAGAATTATTTCGAAGAACCGCCTGCAGACGTAGGGCCCTATGACGTGTTTGAGCGACGCGTAGAAGTGCCAGACGGCGCCGATGGCAGCGCCTTTGGCATAACAATATTCGAGCCGAAAGAAGTCGCGGGTGCTTTGCCTGCATTCGTTTGGGTGATGGGTTCAAATGTGCAGGCTTATTATCACCAGAGTTTGCACGAAACCCTTGCCAGTTGGGGGTATGTGGTTATTGTACCCGATACCCGACCACTTAGGTTCACGGATTTTCGCTATCACCGACGTATTGTTCAACTAGCGTTGCAGACAGTGGATATGGCGCTTGCCGGGGCTTTGGATGTGACCGTTGACGCAGAACGAATTGCTGTTGGCGGATACAGCATCGGCGGACCGCTGGCAGCGTTCACCGCCGCCCAGGACAAGCGTATTGATCAGTTGATATTTTGGGCGCCTGACGGTACGCCGGTGTGGTATGGAGTTGATCCTCCAACGCTGTATTCTGAGGTGACGCAACCGGCGTTGTATGTCTTGGGTTCATTGGACAGCAGTGCCGGGTCCGATGGCTATCCCAAAGAAATGCAGGCCTTAATGCCGGCATCCGACAGCGAGGCATTTGTTATTCCCGGCGGCGTACACCTATATTTTCAACAGCCCGTCGGCGCTGATGGGCGCAACCCGGATACGGACATTACCAGGTTTGAGCAACAAGGCATAGCCATTGAAACGACGCGCCGCCACTTGGACGAACGATTTGGAATTGTCCGCGAAGAATAAGTCCTGTTGGCGGAACAGGCGGTCATCCGATACAATGGGCATTCTGTATGGGTTAAATCAATGGGAGAAGAATGCCTTATGTTTGAGATTGCTTTGCTGAGTGTGGTTGTTGCAGCCGGTGGCGCGTTGCCGCAGACCTCGGATGTGTACCTGTTGTACCCTCGCGAAATTCTGGCGGAAGGGTTGGAGGTGTCGGAAGCGGGAGAATATGCGTTGTGGGTGTGTGTGGCGCACAATGCGGAAACCTTTGTACAGGTCAATGACGAGCGCTATGAGTTTGCGCCGGAGCGGGCGGGTGAGCGCAACGAGGAGCACGTGTGGCATCAGCCTGACAACGTGGCATTAACCGCCGGACGCAACAATATATCATGGGGTGAAGGCGTTTCCATGATCGCATTCTCCCGCAGTCCCGAATTTGGTCCTGAACGGGTTCTGGGCCATGTACGCGCCTTGCCCCTGCCCGAGGCTGTGGTGGACATGCGCGCGGTGCGGGAACGTGAAACAAACACCGTGTTCACTATGCCCCGCTACGAAACCTTGGAGGCGTGGGAAGAAACAGCAGCACTGCTGCGCAAGCGTATCCTTTTGGGTTCGGGATTGTATCCGCTGCCAGAAAAAACGCCCTTAAACGCGCGCGTGTTTGATGAAACAGTTTATGAGGACTTTGCAGTTTCAAAAGTGTACTTTGA
>SKQZ01000088.1 GCA_007118765.1 Candidatus Hydrogenedentota bacterium | reverse complement strand
TCGGGGCTGGATTCGCTGTGGCGCATGGTGAATTGGATGCGGTGCCGGCCATCGGGGAAACGAAGGTCTGTCCATACCACACGACCCGGTTGTGGCAACACGGCGCCCAACTGGTGATTGTGTTGACTGTTCTCGCCATACACGCGCATGCGGTATCCCGCACGGTCAGTGGGCAGCCGGGGCGCATCAACTATCTGGGCGTCCAACTCCGTGTTTTCCGTGGCGGTGGTGATGACGAATCCGACTTCATAGACACGGTTGTCGTCGGGCGGCGGAGATTGCAAGATATAGGGATTTCCCAAGCCGGTGCCGGCAACATGGGGCGCCAATGTGGTGTCGTGACCCCGGAATGCCAACCGTAATACATGCGTGCTTTCGTCCGCCTGATCATACAGCAACATATTCTTCACATTCGTTTTAATCCCATGTAGTGTTACGCGGCGGTCGGCGGCATCGCGAAATTGAACCCCCGGCGCGGCAGGGTGCAACGGTTCGATAACGGACTCCCAAAGGCGGCCCGTGGGCGACTTTTTCTGATAGAGTTTGTGTCCCGGAACCGGGCCCCAGTACATGCTGCTGTCCCATACATAGTCTGTATCATCCGGCCACGGGTAATGGCGTCGCAACACATAATCATGCAACACGGCGGTACGTGCGGATACCTGCCATGTGTGTGCGCCTTCAACCACAAGTTCAGGCCAGTCATGATTGGCCGTGGCCGTAAAATGAAATACGCAGCGAAGTCCGGTATCCGCAGGGCGTATTCTTAGTTCGGCGTGGTCATTGACATAGGTTTGCCCTTCGCCGTCGTCTGCGCCAAGACGCCACCCAGAAGCCCCGGCCTCCATGCGCACACGCATGGCGCCCCAGTCCAGAAGCAATTCGCCTTCGTCGAGTATGGGAAACGGACACGCAGAGTCGGCGGCCAGCGTGGCATTGTCTGTTGTGTCAGGCGAATATGCGGGGATGTTTAGCGTCCGGGGCGCATTGCCCACCCGCATGAGAGCGGTTTCATAGGGCGCCAAGGTCCATGGGAAGGAATTGTCGGATATCCGCGCCGTATTGCCGCTCACACCGTCATATACCACCGTGCCGTCATCCAGTGATATCCACTCTGAGAACCGTACTGTATCGGTGACCGGTATGCCCGAAAGATTGCTCATGCCGAGGGCATAGCCCTGTTCGGCATCGCCGCGCAAACACGTAAACACACCCGGCGCAAAGGTCACGCCGTGATAATCCACGCTGTCGGCGATGAACTCCGGAATGCTTCGACGTGCCCAGTGCATGTCGCGCAGGGCAAACCAATCGCCAATTTCCTGTTCTTGATACAGCATGGGAATTCCGGGGATCATCAGGCATACGCCGTGCAGAGCGCGGGCAAGTCCGACCCCAAAGCGCTGATGCACACGCCCTGCTTCGCACACCGTATCGTGGTTGTTTAATGTCCGCAATGTGAGTGCGCCGTGGGGAAGTGCGCCACGTTCGCGTTCGAGATAATCACGCAGCGTTGCAGCCATCGCGGTCGGGTCATTCGCCAGCGGTTGCACTTGGTTCGCGACAAACATCCAAAAATCATGACCGTATCCCACCGGGGTGATGGCAAAATACTCCACTTGGTCGAAGGCCTCGGGAATGAGAATGGGGTAGGGGGTATACGCGCTCATGGCCTCGTGCAATGCTTCCAGGAGTTCTATTGCACCTCCCAGCGTGGAATAGGAAGCATGGTTGGTCCGTGGTGAGTTCCAGTTCGGCCCGGAACCGTCGGCCACGTCAATGCGGCAGCCTGCGAAGCCAAAGGTACGGGCTTGCCATGCCATGCTTTCGGCCAAAATGCGCTGCCATTCGGGCGAAGCGTAGTCCATGCCGCAGCCGCCCCAGTTTCGACGTGCTGTCCCGTCTCGTTCATAACTCCACCATTCCGGCAATGCCTTCGCCTGGACGCTGTGTCCGCCATGAGGCACGGTTTCACCAAGAATATGAATCCCGGCGTCGTGCAGTCCGTCACAAAGCATGAGCAACGCTTCTTCGCCGCCCAGTATGTCGTCCACCTTCATGACATCGCGGGGACCGTAGAGGTTCCAGCCACCTGCCACGGGATTGGGCGGCGTTTTATGCTTGTGTATCGCTTGCAGCCACACGGCGGAAATTCCAAGGGCCGCCAGATAATCCGTTTGTTTTGCCAGCCGCTGAAAACCGCCGGTATCGCTGAACCGAGAATCAATATGCCCGCCGCCACTGTATTCATAGAGAATCATTTCCTGTGCCCAGTCGGGCATGCCGGGGGGTACGCGCAGCCCAATGGCCTCATACCAGCGCCGGGCTTCTTCGCGAAATGCTTCGTTCCACGCACGCCCATCCAGCGTCACTCCGTTATCGAATTCACGGACCCATACGCCCTGTGCTTCAATCAGGGCAGACGCGCCCGGGGCAAGCCGCCAACACGCTTGTATGGTGTGTCCGATGTCGTCATTGCGTGTTGACGGGTAATAGCGGTCGGTCGTCCCTTTATAGGCAACGGCGACTATTGCATTATCCCCGCAACGCGCCATGTAAAAGGGGCTTGGATTCCATGTCTGACGGATAGTGGACGTGCTCGGTCGCACATACATGCGCGCATTGGTGACGTCTTGCGTTGCCTCCGTTGTATTTTCGTATGTCAGCGTGCGTAACCATGCGTATTCGCCCAGTGCCGGAAAAGGTGTATGTCGCCACGTGAGTGTTCCGGTGTCATCCAATGTATAACTGACAACCAATTCGCCCGTTTCAAGGGTTGCCCGGGAAATGGAAACGTTCTGCTCCTGGCTCATAAACCAAGTGTCATCCACCCGTATGTCTGCGGGCCACGCATCCCCCGATATCAGTATGGGTTCGGAACGATGCGCATCCTGCAGCCAGCCTCGCTCATCCACAGTGTATGCCATGCGGTTGCTTTCTGCCGCGCCGGCGGCGGCCATCCATGTCACGAACGTCAGCGCCGGCAGCCAGATGAAAACACAGATGCGCGTGTTGCCGCTACCGTTGGCCATAATAGGCGCCCTCGCCATGTTTGCGGAGAAAATGTTTATCCAGCAGATGCGACTCCAACGGTACGGCATCACCATTCAGCGCCAGTGTGTGCGCGGCCATGCGCGCCAGTTCCTCCAAGACGCAGGCATTTTCCACCGCAGCCTCCAGCGTCGCGCCCCAGACAAAGGGGCCGTGCCCCGCCACCAATACAGCGGGACATGACAAGGGCGGGCGATTGCGAAAGGTCTCAACAATGATCGTCCCCGTGTTCCATTCGTAGTTATCCCGGGTTTGTTCGGGGTCTGGCGGCGCTGTCAGCGGAATGGCCCCGTAAAAATAATCGGCGTGGGTGGTGCCGAAACAGGGGAGTTCCCTGCGGGCCTGGGCAAAGCACGTGGCGTAATGTGAATGGGTATGAATGATCCCGCCAATCTCAGGGAAAGCATCGTACAACGCCAGATGGGATGGCAAATCCACGGACGGGCGGAGATCGCCGTTTACGGTGTTGCCCTGCAAATTCACCACGGGGATATGTGCCGGGGTGAGATCGGCATAATCCACGCCGCTCGGTTTGATGGCAACCACGCCCAAATCCCGGTCTACCGCACTGGCGTTGCCCCATGTTTGAAATACGAGCCCTTCGTTTTTAAGCACAATGTTGGCGTTGCAAACGCGTTCTTGCAGCGTCTGATACATAAGATGGGTTTCCTGCTCCATAGAAAATACGGGCTATGACTATTCGACAAGGCCAACCTTGAATTGGCGTTGCGAACGCACTGTTTGTGAACTACCAGCTATAGATGTCCGTCATGCTCTTCCGCGAAATCGGCGAGTGCATCTTCAATCATGATTTTATGCTCCCGTTCATACTGCTCGCGATCCACTTGGCGGCGGAACATTTTGCGCCGTTCATGTTCAACGGGCATATCACGATTCACTTGGCGGCGATCAACACCGCTACGCCTGTCTACCTGCCATTTCCCCGCCTTGTCTTTGTAAAACCCCGGCCGCACGTCATCACGCATGTTATGTCCCTCTCATCGGTTCCACTTGCACTGATTTTACAACCACCGACACCGACCTGATTATATCGGTCTGTGACCGATACTGCAACTTGTCAAGCATTCCTGTTCCGATTGTTATGCTAGGAATTGTATGGTCGCTTAGGGTATACTCCTGTGTGACCCACCGATAAGATTTTGCTTTTTCCCAAACGAAAGAAATGGAGATGAGATGGTAGAGAAAATCAAAGCCACCAATATCACATGGCATCATGAAACCGTTACCCGTCAAGATCGCGAAGCCGGCAATGGTCACGGCGGCGCCGTGCTATGGTTTACCGGCCTGTCCGCGTCGGGCAAATCAACCATCGCGCAGGCCCTGCAGGCGGTATTATTTGAGCACGGCTGCCAGACCTATGTGTTGGATGGGGACAACATACGGCATGGGCTGAACAAGGACCTGGGCTTTTCCCCTGAGGACCGCGAAGAAAACATTCGTCGCATCGGTGAAGTAGCCGCTTTGTTCATGGATGCCGGCATGATTGTCAGTACAGCCTTCATTTCTCCGTATCGTGCCGACCGGGACAAAGCGCGGTCTTTATGTGGCGACGGGTTTATTGAAATCTATGTGCACTGCCCCGTAGAAGTGTGTGAGGAACGTGACCCCAAAGGACTGTACAAGAAGGCGCGCAGCGGCGACATCCCGGAGTTTACCGGTATCAGCGCTCCCTACGAGGCGCCGGAGAATGCCGAACTGACGCTAAACGCCGCCGAGCATGATGTGGAGCAATGCGTCGGACTGGTCATCGCCTACCTTCAAGAACGCGGCATTCTCAAAAACGCATAAACAGCCGGTCATCAAAGCGCTCGGAGCAGACGCTGCGGTACATGCTTGTCATCGTGACCGTTGTGCCGTGTCGCTGTGTATCCCCTGTGACCGCGGATAGTTATTTTGTTGATGTTCATGAAAGTTCTGTGTATTATGTATGCGCATAATGTGAAGAAATTGTAGCAGCATCACGATGTTCGTGCAATCTCACAGGAGGATGCCTTATGTCAGAAATCGTATTGGGGACAGGACAAAAACAAACCCTGCGTAATATATTACGACTGACGGAAGCGGCCATTACCAAGCGCGAAGGGCATCCGCGACGCATTCGTCTGTGGACTGACGGCTATCAAATTGAAGCAAAGCGTCCTGAATTCAAAGGCGACTTTGAACAGTACAGCATTGAGATGCCCAAAATGCCGGATTTAGAGGCGGAATTGAGCGCGTGGGTTGAGGAATATCCGGATGAATTGACGTTGGAGGAGGTGGAGAGTGCGTCGGTGCGAATTACCGCGCCACCGGAGGGCGCTGCGTTTAGCGGCAAGGTACTTGAAGCGCTCAACAAATTAAGCATGGTTGTTCATCTGCCGGAGGTGTGGCGTGCCGAAGGATTTGACTTTCGGGTTGATCAAATCAACATTGAGATGCTCTTCCATGCCATGGTGCAATACCGCGCAAGCGACGTACACATGGCTGCGGGCCTTAATCCTGTGTTTCGAATTGACAACGACACGCGCTTTTCCGAAATGATGACACCCCTTTCCAGTGCGCAGATTCATGAACTGATTCAGCGGATTGCCCCCGTCGGATTCTACGAAGAGTTTGAGAATTACAAGCAAACCAGTTTCAGTTATCACCAGGTGGGCGCCGGATATGCGCGTGTGTCAGCGTTTATGAAAAACAGTACGCCCCATTGCACGTTGCGATATTTGCCTGAAAAGATTCCGTCTTTTGACGACCTGCACATATCCAAAGAACAGCTGACAAAACTTGCGGAGACACCACGGGGACTCATTCTTATCACGGGCATGACCGGCAGCGGCAAAACCACCACCCTGGCATCTTTGGTGGATTACATCAACAGCCACAACAGAGTTCATATTCTGACTATTGAGAATCCGGTAGAGTTTGTACATTCGAACAAGAAGTCCATCATTTCGCAGCGCAGCATTGGTCTGGATGTGGATTCTTTTGGCGAGGCGGTTGTGGGGGCGTTGCGCCATGATCCCGACGTCATTCAAATCGGCGAAATGCGCGACCCGGACACGATTCGCGCTGCCATCAATGCCGCCGCCACAGGTCATCTCGTGCTCAGCACCATGCACTCCAACACGTCATACGAGGTTATCAACCGCATTGTCAGCTTCTTTGATCCATCGGAGCGCGATCTGGTGCGGTTACAATTGCGCGACTGTCTGCAAGGGGTTTTGTGTCAGCGGTTGGTGCCAAAAAAAGGCGGGGGACGTGTGCCGGCCATTGAGTTTCTGTTTAACGATATCAAGCCCATCAATGATGCAATCATGAAGGGCGACACCGATATGATTCGCATCGGGATGCAGCAGACCGTGTCCCATTCCATGCTTTTTGAACACTACCTGCACAAAATGTACAAGGACGGCGTGATTGATATTGAACATGCGCGTGACATGGCCACAGATGCCAGCGTATTCGATCAATTGGTCATGGGCACCTACGCCGTGCCTCGACTGGACAGTATTAAAAGTGCTGGCTGATTCGGCTGTCCTTTATCTGATAGAATGGGCGGGAACAAGCAACAAGGGGTGTGGGAAAGCGGGGCTGTGTCATTCCGTATCGTACATGCACTATCCTGCAATACATGAAAGGAAACCTATTGCCGATGAAGAATCAGTATGTAAATACGCTTCAGGAAGGCGACCACGTAAACGACTATTTTGTTGCTGCCCGTAAAGATCTGCGTGTGAAGCAAGACGGCGGCAAATTTCTGGGTATGGTATTCAAAGACAAGACCGGCGAGATCGGCGCTGTGATGTGGAACAAAGCCGCCGACACAGCGAAATTGTTTGAAGTGGGGGATGTGGTGCACGTTCGTGCCCTTGTTTCCAGCTATCAAGGGCGGTTGCAGTTGCGTGTTGAACAAGTGCTGCCGCTGAAGGAAGCGGATTACAGCATTGACGATCTTGTGAACAAGCCTGACGACGCCAAGGATGTGCAAAAAGCGTTCAGCACCATTCTGGACTCTGTTAAAGACCCGTATTGCAAGGCCTTGATTGATGCGTTCTGGTCGGATGAGACATTTCAGAAAGTGTTTGTGCGGGCCACGGCGGCGAAGAAATGGCATCACGAATACAGCGGCGGTTTGCTGTATCATTGCTATGAAATGGCGTGTATTGCGGAGCCGCTTTGTGCCTTATATCCGGAGATTAACCGGGACCTGCTCATCACGGCCATATTGCTTCATGATGTGGGCAAACTCGACGAGATGAACCATGATCTGGCCGTGGAGTATACCGACGCCGGCAAATTGTTGGGACACCTTCATATTGGCGCGGAAATGGTGCAGCGAAAAATTTTCGCCATTCCCGAATTTCCCGAACGGTTGCGGCTGGAATTGTTGCATTGTATTTTGTCGCATCATGGCGAACTGATCAATGGGTCGCCGGTGGTGCCGAAAACCATTGAGGCGATTGTCTTGCATCACATTGACAACCTGGATGCACAAACCGCCGCCTTTTCGCGGATTATCCGTGAAACGCGCGAGAAGGGCGCCGAGTGGTCGGAGTACCTGCCGCTGATAGACCGGGTGGTCTGGGCGAAATAAGGTCAGAAATACACAACCGTCGAGAGGTATACCGTGTGCTGTCGCACATTGGCGTCGGTCCCGGAGAAGGCAAAGGTGTCCCGGCGTACGCCGCTTCCCCAACGGTACACGTAGGCAGCGTCCAGATTAACCCGATTCTTCACAAGCAGTCCCAAACCGAAGGTAACGCCGTAGTAGTTGTCAGGTTTGCCGTCGCCCCGTCCCAATCCAAAGAATCGGTCCGGGCGGTTGCTCGCCGGTTCGGGGTCGTAGAACGCGCCGATGCGAACACTGGGCAAATAGTTCTGGATGGGCTTTTTCTCGTTGACAAAAACATATTCCGCGCCAAAGCGCACGGTGTATACCGGTTTTACCTTCTGCTCCTGTGGCGGCAATCCGGTTACGCCGGACACGCGCCTGCGGTTAATGCGCCGGTTTCGCGGATCATGAATGATAAACTGGTCCCATTCCCGGCGTGTCACGTCCAACGAAAGGGTGAGTTTGTCATTTGGAAAACGGTAGGCCACCCCTACGCCGACGGCACTGGGAAACACGATTTCCTGGGGACGGCGGCTGGTGGTGAAGTTGGAGCCCTGTCCGCCCCAAATGCGCACGCTGCGCTCGTACTGGACATCGGCGGTAAATTTACTGTGATAGACCATGCCGAATTTAAGGCGTTCGGTAGCCCGATACAGCGCCCCAAATGTGGCGTTGATACCACGGAAATCAGCATACTTCTCGTGCATGGAGAAACGTGTCCAGGACCAGGGACCCATAACGCCGTTAATGTGAAACGTGCGCCGCTCATCCATCTGTATTTCCCATTCGTTGTCGGGCAAGAGCGATTCATTCCAAATATTCAGCACCATGCCCAAACTGAGCCGGTGGGTTAGTTCAAAACCGAATGCGGGGGAGAGGGAGGCCAGTTGGCCCCGTTGCCGGTAATTGACATTGCTCGAAATGCCTGCAATGTTGCCGCCTGCAAGAGCCAGCGTGTCACGAAATCGGAAATCAAGGTTGCGGTCGAAATCATACTGCCGTTGATAATTGAGGCTTAACACCAGATTGCGTCCGCCGATGGTGCGTCGGATGGGATACACGGCACTGGCATAGTTGAAGTCACTGAAATTGGCGGTGTGCCGGCCCCCGATTTCAGGGTGTGATGAGGAACGGAAGCGTTCGCTGTTCCACTGAAAATCGTATACCAACGATACTTCGGGGCGTTCCAGCTGGGTCAGACCGCCCGGATTCCACGATGCTGCCGTGGCGTCGTCGGCAATGGCAATAAAGGCGCCGCCCATGCCGAGGGCGCGGGCGCCGCTGCCCACCACATTGGGTGAAGACATAATGTCCACAGACTGGGCGTGTGCGCCCGGGGCAACCGCAACAAGCGCGGCAACCACCATACTACATTGTAATAGCAGCCATCCCTTGCTCAAGAGTAATCTCCTCAGTCAAAATATCTGTTGGACGCCCGCGGGTCATGGTATCGGCAATATCCTCGATACGCGCGCGGCCTACTTCCGTAATATAGGGGCCGAAGTACTCGCCCAGCACCTCGTCGTATTCCGCCGGTTCCTCGTGCACAATCAGTGCGTAGGTGCCCGGCTGTAATCCATCGGCGCTGGTCCAGTCAAAATACAATTCCTGTACGCCACCCCGTTCGCGAATGGCCAACAGCTCGCCGGACAGGCGGGGGAAGAGCCGTTCCAATTCGGTGGCAAGCGCCTCGGCTGCCCGGTCAAAGCCTGACGAATCCGCCGCTTCGGCATACCCGTCAATAATGCCCAGCACGTCGGTGGTCTCGGTGCTGATGATGCGTACCTTGATTTCCATGCCGTCTCCGTGAGGGAACACATCGCCTATCAGAAACACATGTGCGGGCGTGACCTGGCCCAGACGAATTGCTTCGGCGGGATTGCCAAGCGCAGAGGCCAGTTCATGTTCAGTCAATACGGCCTGCAACTGCGTGCGGTCCAATGTACGGAACCGTCTCCGGGACAACAGTTTTTCTTCAAGGCCCAAACGGAGGCGATCGGATACGGCCGTGGCTTCGGCGTGCCCTTCAAAGGCAAGCACCGCCACGGGCATGCGCGACTCCAACGTATTCAAACTAATGGGCCGCAATTCGACGTCAACGGCTTCCTCCAACGACTGGCCGTCCTTATCCCGGGCCGCCACGGTTACTGTCATGCGGCCGCCCGTTTCCAGCAGCGTTTCATCTTCAATCGGAATGCGTTGGCTGAATACTTCACGCGGCGCGCCCGTCAACTGATCAAAAGGCTCATCGTTAATGAGCAATGCGTCCACGCCGGAGGTGACGGTTACTTCGCCGGCAACGCGCACCGCCCGATTGTGGCGGTTTGGTTGGTCGGGACGCGGTGAACGCAGCACAATCCTGTCCTCCGCATCGGGGACATCGGGCAACGCGGCCAGATGCGTGCTTTGCTCTGCCAGCATTAACAGGGCGGGATCGCGTTGTTTCAGCAGCCACAAATGGGCGGCCATGCCATCAGTATCGCCATGGAAAACCACTACTTGACCGTGCGTTTCGTTGCCTGCCATGTCGCGTGCTGTTACCCGTATCCTGTTTTCGCCCGGTTCAAGTGCCACGTCGGTGTGGAAGGGCAGCCGTTTTGCGCCGTCGGCGGTGGCGACCACGCGATCATTCACCGTCACGGAGGCGACCCCGTGGTCGTCAACGGTAACGCCTTCAATGGTAACAGTGGGTGTATCAATAACGGCCTCTGCAAGTGGCGCGAAAAAGCCGATGGTGGGCCCGGTCATGTCAACAGTGAACCGCCTTGTCTCAACATGGTCTTTGTCCGCCAAATCCCGGGCTGCGATTTCTATGTCGTGGGTGCCTTCCCGCAACACCAGCTCTTCGCGAAACTGTACGGCCGTACGAGCGGCGCGTTGCGGCAGTATGCGGTCGTTCAAACGCACTTCGGCAACCCCCAAATCATCGGTCGCCGTGATCTCAATGGGAACAAAGGGATCGTTCAACAGGGTATCCTGCGAAAGCGTTGTGGTTACGGACGGTGCGGCGCGGTCGTCCAGCATGCCCTGCGCAATCAGGGCGCGTCGCGCATGGCCGAGGTAGTAATGACCGCGTGCGGTATCCACCATGTCCAGCGCTGATTCGAGTTGTGCGGCCGCCTCCTCATAACGTCCCATGTAATAGTAGGCTACGCCCAGTTCTCGGTTGGGAAAATAATTGGTAAAATGCAGCCCATACGTGCGCGCCCGCCATGAGTCGCGGGAACGGTTTATCAACGCCGTTTCAAAATCCGCCGCCGCTTCTTCGTAAAACTTGCCGCTCAAAAACGATGTGCCGCGCTCGTAATAGCTCCACCAACGTCCGCGAAACACGCCCTCGGTCACACCGTACTGGATGCCGTCGCGCACATAGGCGCTTCTGTCCGGCGTAGAGCATCCCGACATCAGGCAGCAAATAATAACTCCTGTTATAACCCATTTCGTCATTGGCTGAAAGCCCTCCATCGAAAGCATTCCTCTTTGTAATACTATACCATGAAATACAGGACGGGCGTCCATTTATTTGGCGCAACAGCAAGAACACATATAGTATACATGATGTGGCGGACGGAAGCATGCTAAAATATGCGGGCCAGCGGCATGATGGGGAGAACGGGCAGAAATAACGGTAAACAGCAGGTTTTCAGGGAAATGCAATGGATAACTGGAAGGATGTGGACAGACCAAGCGGGTGTTTTGACGATGCTGTCCATGCTTTGCCGGGGATTGGCGAGAAACGGGCTGCCGCGCTTGCTGCACTCGGTATCATTACCATTGGCGATTTATTATTCCATTTCCCGCGGGACTACCGAGACCGCTCGGTTATTCAATCCATTGCGGATGTGTCGCCGGGAACAGTTGTCACCATTGAAGGCGAAGTGACAAGCGCCCGTTCGCTGCGGCTTCGTGGCGGGAAAAGCATGGCCTTGTTGACGGTAAGCGACGATACGGGCGCCATCAAGGTCACCCTTTTTGGGCGGGGCTTTCTTGTTCATAATGCGCTGAAGAAGGGAACGCGCTGTCTGTTTACAGGCACGGCAAGTGAATATAAGGGCCTAGCCCTGCAAAATCCCGAATATGAACCGGCCACATCCGGAGATGACGCCGACAAACTTCATACGGGGCGCATTGTTCCGGTGTATCCCCTTGCCGACGGGATAACACAACGGGGCATACGGCGGTGGATATTCGATGCGTTGAAACGGCTGACGGGCGCGCCGCCGGAGACATTGCCTGCCACAGTATTGAAACAACACGGTTTCCCAGACGTTGCCACAGGGTTGCGGCATGTCCACTTCCCGCCGGATATGCAGTCTGGAAAACAGGCGCGAAACCGTTTTGCCTATGAAGAGTTGCTGCTGATGCAGTGCTGTATTCTGAAGCGCCGCAATGCGTGTGTGGAAACCGCCGTCGGGATTCAGCATGTGGCCGACGGGCGTCTGCTCGACCGGTTGCGCCACATGCTGCCCTTTACACTGACCACAGGGCAACGCAGGGCGGTGGATGATATTTTGCATGACATGTCAGCGCCCCGGCCCATGTTTCGATTGTTACAGGGTGACGTGGGCTGCGGCAAAACCGTGGTTGCGCTGCATGCGGTGGCTGTTGCAGTGGACACCGGCAATCAGGTTGCGTTCATGGCGCCCACGGAGATATTGGCTGAGCAGCATTACGCCACGTTACATACCTTGCTCAAGCCCCTGGGGGTGCGGATGGCGTTGCTTACCGGGGCGACACCGAATGCGGGAAAGGTACGCAATGCCATTGCCGGCGGTGATATTCAGGTGGTCATCGGTACGCATGCGTTGTTTCAAAAGCAGACGGTTTTCCAGCGTCTGGGGCTGGTGATCATTGACGAGCAACATCGCTTTGGCGTTGCCCAGCGCGATGCCCTTGGTCGTAAGGGTGTCACGCCGGACATATTGCATAC
>SKQZ01000109.1 GCA_007118765.1 Candidatus Hydrogenedentota bacterium | reverse complement strand
TTTATTACTCCCGACACACTTTTGAACACCTCCGACGCCCCCTATAAAGTGTTCACACCCTTTTGGAAACGTGCCGTGACCATGCCGGTATCAGCGCCCCTGCCCGCGCCGAAGGGCCTCAACCCGCCGGTCAAGGCGCCCGACGGCGTGTCCGTGTCAGCACTGAACCTTTTGCCGAAGCATGATTGGGCCGCCGGACTACGTCGCCAGTGGACACCCGGCGAAACGGGCGCACAGACGCGCTTGCAACATTTTCTTGATCATGGCCTCGAAAACTATGGCGATGCACGCGACTTCCCGGAACGCCCGGGCGTATCCCGTCTTTCCCCTCACCTGCATTTTGGGGAAATAAGTCCGCGCACCCTTCATGACGCCATAGACCACGCCTCCGACGGCGACACACAGACAAAA
Organism: Candidatus Hydrogenedentota bacterium; assembly: GCA_007118765.1. Lineage (GTDB taxonomy): Bacteria > Hydrogenedentota > Hydrogenedentia > Hydrogenedentales > CAITNO01 > SLFT01. Next base: position 3,077 of record SKQZ01000109.1, on the reverse strand, counting down.
CACATGGCCGGTGTATTCTTGCGGCAGCTTTATTGGCGCGAGTTTGGCATGTATTTGCTCTATCACTTTCCCGCCATGACGGATACGCCCATGCGCCCCGAATTCACACGTTTTCCATGGCGAAATGACAAGCGGCAATTACGTCTGTGGCAGCAGGGCTTGACCGGTTATCCGCTGGTGGACGCGGGCATGCGCGAACTCTGGCATACCGGCTGGATGCACAATCGGGTTCGCATGGTGGCCGCCTCGTTTCTGGTAAAGCATCTGTTGCTTCCCTGGCAATCCGGCGCCGCGTGGTTTTGGGACACGCTGGTTGATGCCGACATCGCCAACAATACCCTTGGTTGGCAGTGGGTCAGCGGGTGTGGCCCGGACGCCGCCCCCTATTTCCGCATATTCAATCCCGTCACACAGGGCAGGCGATACGACGGCAACGGCGCGTATGTACGGCGCTGGATCCCGGAATTGTCCCGGCTCGATGACAAGCACCTCCACGCACCCTGGCAGGCGCCCGAAGAAGTCCTGCGCGCCGCGGGAATTGTACTGGGCGAAGCGTATCCCCTGCCAATAGTGGAACACAAAGCAGCGCGCCAACGGGCGCTAGATGCCTTCGCCCACGCACGTGCCCGATGAGACTTCGACACGCTGGTATTTCGCCTGCATGGCGGTCAAGGTGCGGTGTATCTCATCACGGAGATCGGTCGGTTCAATAAGTTCCGCCGCATCAGCAAAGCTTAATACCCAGGACTTCACTTCCGGGCGGCTTGTAGACGTGAAAGACAGCTCCACGCCCCCGTCCGGCTGCATGAGCATCTGTTGATCTGCGCTCCAACAGCGTTCGCCCACAAAGGTGGCGGCTTCCGGCGCAAACCGGATACGCACCGAGAAGGGCTCATTGAACCAAAACCCGAAGTGCTCGGGTGTTTCCGTTTCTTCGGGGATATCCGTCTTCTGACGCAACAAATCAACGCCACGAATCCGGTGAATTGCCAGTGTCATCGCTTTTTCGCTGCACGGCACGCCTTCCGGCGTACAATTTACGCATCGCGCATACAGGGCCTCGCGAAACGCAAGGATGCGCACCGGCGCCACATGAAACTCCTTGTCCGGCCCATTGATCTTCGGACGATACTTCAGTCGGCACAATCGCTGCTTGTCTATGGCGATATACAGTTTTTGAATGGTGGCCTGATGTGGACTGTAGTCAATGCGCCCTTTCCAGAACGCCTCCGAATGGGAATCCAGCAGTCCACTCGAATCGGGCGATGGCGCGGTGCTGCCGGCAATACTGTCCAAAGCCCGGCCAATCTCCTCGTGCATGGGCGCAGGCAACAGATGTCGCACAATATCCCGACACAGCATGAGCCGTCGCAACAGTTCAATATCTATTTCAATCTCCGACGGCGAAAAGGACGTGAGTATACGGTAATGCCGCTCACGCCCTTCCTTGTAACTCTGTAATTCAATACGCGGCAACAGCTCCAATTGCTCCACCATGCGCAAAATGCTTTGTCGCGAACACCGAAATATTTGTGACAGTCGCGTCAGCGTATAGCTGCGTTGCGATGTCGAAAGCAATACATAGAGCTGCACCAGTTTGAGTCCAAAACTGCCAAAAGAAGCATGGGCCATTACAAATACCTCCTGCTGAGCAAATATACGGCAACTGCGTTTCCCCCGTCTATTCTACGGGAACCACGAGGCATTACGCCACCTGTGACGCGGCGTTGCGTCGTTATTGATAGATGACGCGTGTCCTGCGTACAATAGTGCCAGCGTTGACGTTCAACAGAAAACACAGCCATTCCAATACCGTTTGGTGATTGGTTGTTCATAGTTGGCGCCACAGTCACCGTTGACATGCGTGTATAACCAAGGTCTGCCATGCGCATAGGAATTGAAATAACGCCCCTAAGCGGCGCGCTCACGGGAGTGGGCTATTACGTGCGCCATTTGTTGGCGGAGCTGCTGCGGCAACCGGACGCACCCGACTACCGGGGGTTTGCATCCGGCGTAAACAATCCGCAACTGTCCGGGCTCCCCCTGCCGTACCGGCGTATCCCTGTGCCGACACGGCTTCTATACAAGTGTTGGGATATTGCGCAACGACCGCATGTGGATGCACTTCTGGGCGGGGTTGATGTATTCCATGCCGTCAACTATGTATTGCCGCCGGTACGTTCGGCGCGCCGGGTACTGTCCATCCACGACTTGTGTTTCCTCCGTCATCCGGAGTGGGCAAGCCCCAAGATAGTGAAACCCTTCCAGCGAAACATAAAACGACACGCCAACCAGGCAGACAAGATCATCGCCTGTTCGGAAGCAACACGACAAAACATCGTCTCCCTGCTTGAGGTGCCGCCCGAACGCGTTCAGGTTATCTATGACGCCGCCGATATTATTTTTCATCCCATAAAACGGGAACTGGCGCAAGAGCATGTTTTTGAGGCATTGGGCATTGACGCGCCTTACCTCTTGTTCGTGGGCACCTGTGAGCCCCGCAAGAACATTGAAGGTCTGCTGACCGCATTCGCGCAAGCCGACCTGCCCCACCGCTTGGTCATCGCCGGGGGAAGCGGCTGGAACACGCACTCGCTGGCGGAGCGCGCTGTATCGCTTAACGTTGCCGACCGTGTACTCTTCACCGGGTATTTGCACGAACGCTCCCTTTTTCCCGCCCTCTACAATGCCGCTGATGCTTTTGTATTCCCAAGTTGGCATGAGGGTTTTGGCATGCCCGTTTTGGAGGCGATGGCCTGTGGTTGTCCTGTAATCGCCTCCGATGCCACGTCGCTGCCGGAGGTGGGTGGCACTGCCGCACACTATGTCGCGCCCGATGATGCCGAAGCACTGACGCAGGCGATGCAGGAAGTCACGTCAAACCCGGAACTCCAAAAAGACATGCGCGAGCAAGGCCTGCAACAGGCCAAGCGTTTTTCCTGGAGCAAATGTGCCGAAGAAACATTGGCCTGCTACCGGAGCCTTGTATAATGCGTGTGCTGTTGAACGGCCTGAACGCCGGCAACCGGAGCGGCACGGGCCGTTATATCGTTGAGTTAAGCAGGGAACTGCTGCGC
>SKQZ01000037.1 GCA_007118765.1 Candidatus Hydrogenedentota bacterium | reverse complement strand
TATTTCACAAGATTTCTGTTGCGTCTGCGAATCTTACACCATATCATGCACTTTGCTTGCCCGCCGACTTCGACGTGTACTAACACGCTGTCAGCCGGCGGCCTGCGCAAAGCACCTGCTCCGGCGCAATCTTCACAGGCTCACGACGAAACCTGATGAAATATCCGGGTTAAGCCGCTATCCTTGGCGAGTTGTTTGCATCTTTTGCTTTTGCGGCGTATACTAACCTGCGTATTCCCTTCGCCACGGCAGGGGTAAGCCTGCACATTGTTCACGGTAACAGATGCCTCGCCCATCCACTGATTCTGGTGTGGTTCGGCATACTGTCGCCGGGCTTCGCAAGCACTTTTCCCGGCCCACGCTGTGCAGGTTTATGATGACACCCGGTGAAGTATCCGGGCCAATGCAGACTACCTATTCGAGAACGAAACATGGAGACAAATACTATGAGAAGCAACGTAGTTAAAGACGGATTTGAACGTGCGCCCCATCGGTCACTGTTATACGCCACGGGAAAAATTAAGAATCGCGACGATTTCAAGCGTCCTTTTATCGGCATTTGTAACAGTTTTGTGGAAATCATTCCCGGCCACGCACACCTCAATGAATTCGGTCGGTTGGCGGCGGAAGCCATCCGCGCTGCCGGCGGAGTTCCTTTTGAGTTTAATACCATCGGCATTTGTGACGGCATTGCCATGGGACATGGCGGTATGAAATACAGCCTGCCCTCGCGCGAACTCATTGCAGACAGCGTGGAAACCATGGTAAACGCCCATGCTTTTGACGCGTTGCTGTGCATCCCAAACTGCGATAAAATTACGCCGGGCATGTTGATGGGCGCCATGCGGGGCAATATTCCAACGGTGTTTGTATCAGGCGGACCAATGGCCGCGGGCAAGCTGGCCAGCGGAGAAGCGTGCGACTTGATCACGGTTTTTGAAGGGGTGGCCAAATACAAACGGGAACAGCTGACGGCGGATCAATTGGACGAACTGGAACAAAAAGCGTGTCCCAGCTGCGGCTCCTGTTCGGGCATGTTCACGGCGAACTCCATGAACTGTCTGTGTGAAGCCTTGGGTATCGCCTTGCCCGGAAACGGCACCATCCTGGCAAATACCGCGGAGCGCCGCATGTTGGTGCGCAAGGCCGCGGAACAACTGATGCAGGTGCTGGAAGCCGACCTGCGTCCGCGTGACATTGTGACCCCGGAATCCATTGACAATGCTTTTGCGCTGGATATGGCCATGGGCGGCTCCACCAATACCGTGTTGCATACCCTTGCCATTGCGAACGAGGCGGGCGTGGAGTATCCCCTCGAACGACTGAATGAGGTAAGCGCACGGGTACCCAACATCTGCAAAGTGGCGCCATCGTACAAATGGCACATTGAAGATGTGGACCGTGCGGGCGGCATCAGCGCCATTCTGGGCGAATTGCTGGAACGGCCCGGCATCTTGCATCCCGACTGCAAAACCGTGACCCTCAAGACGCTGGCCGAAAATGTGGCGGGCGCACGTTCTTCGGACGAGGAGGTGATTAAGACTGTGGACGAGCCGTACAGCCCGACGGGCGGCCTGGCGATTTTATTCGGCAACCTTGCGCCCGAGGGCGCGGTGGTTAAGGAGGCGGGGGTGGACCCGGCCATATTACGGCACACCGGCCCCGCCGTTATCTTTGAAAGCGAAGAGGATTCCATGCAGGCCATTATGGACGGGGAAGTCAAGGAAGGCGATGTGGTGGTGATACGCTATGAAGGCCCGCAAGGCGGTCCGGGCATGCGCGAGATGTTGGCGCCGACCTCGGCGGTCATGGGGGCGGGGCTTGGCGCAAGTGTCAGCCTTATTACCGACGGGCGTTTTTCAGGCGGCACCCGCGGCGCGTGTATTGGTCATGTAAGCCCCGAAGCCGCACAAGGCGGGCCCATAGGCCTGTTGGAAGCGGGAGACACCATCGAAATAGACATTCCCGCACGGCGTATCAATGTAAAACTGACGGATGCGGAATTGGAGGTGCGGGCGAAAAACCGCCCGGCGCCACCGGACCGAAACCTGACGGGCTGGTTGAAACGTTATCAGAAACTGGTGTCCAGCGCCAATACCGGCGCCGTATTCAAGTAACCGGTTTGAGAGCGTTTCGGCGCGTCGTTAGCCGGTGAAATATCCGGGTTAGTCTATCTCAATGTCATAAACGAACTTGTGTTCCCCTTCCAGGGGGCATTGCACAAGCCATTCGCCTTCCGGTGACATAATGCCGGACGGTGCGTTCACCGCGCCGGATTCCGGCGTTGCATTTGCCGTGACAATATACAGGTTGCCTTCCCGTGCCCGCAACGCCAGATTGGACTCATGATAAGTCGTATACAGTGGGTCCGCTCCCGTGCTGATGCTGTGGAAGACGACCTGTGCGCCTTTCTTGGACAATTGGTAGGTGAGGCGCGGGTCAGGGTAGGGGCCGAAGCCGGGCTTCACCCACAGGTCATTGCCAATGAGACAACCAAACGTAAGCCCCTTGTACTCAAACACGCGCAGTTCTTCGCCCGGACGACACCATTTCCGGTCTTCTTCCGTAGGCAATATCTGTTCGTGGGTTCCGAGCAGCGTGCCCTCGTCCGAGTAAATGCGGGATTGAATATGGGTGTGGCCGTTGATATGCGCGCCTGTTCCGATGATGGCGGTGACATAACTCTGCCGACATGCCGCCGCAACCTGTTTCCACGCCTCGCCGGTGCGTTCCCCGTTGAACTCATTGTGATAACCGGTCAGGCTCATTTCCGGGAACACGATAAAATCACAGTCACTGCGACGAATATACTCAAGAATGCGCGGCAAATTGTCTTTCCTGCTCGGTGCAACGTGCATCTGCACACCGCATATACGGATTGTTGTCATGGCAATTTCCTTTCATTTATGGTTGATCACCTCTGTCGGTTTAATCGTACCATACCCGGATGCTTAAACCCTATTTCAGCGTTTGGCGACACAAAAGGAACGGAGTAGGCCAATACAAAAGCGACATGCCCCGCAGGGTCAGTTTTCATACTGATACAGCGCAACGTCGTGATATGTACCATGCAGGTAGAGGGCCTGTCGCTGTGTGCCGCCATGGGTGAAGCCGATGGACTCCAAACACGTGGCCAGTGCTGTTTCATCATGGGTGACCGGGACAAGGATGCGCCGGTTATGGCCCTGAACAGTTTCTTTTAACAGTGCGCTGAGGGTGCGCCGAATGCCCGACTCTTCGTACGCCTTGGGGTCCTGCATATACAGCCATGCCCATGTTAGTCCGGGAACGCGCATGTCAGGCTGCACTTTTAACAGGCCGCATGGCTCCCCGGTGCGTCGTGTCAGCACCAGTTCCTGACCCAATTCACGCGGGTGCAGGGCATCCATTTCACGGTCATAAGAGGTTGCCAAAAGCAGACCGTATTCATTGCACACGAAATAAGCGGCGTTGTTCCAGTTTTCCCATTTTACCAGCCACGCAGCGTCGGCTTCGCGTAATGGACGCGGTATCAGACGTATTTGATAGGCGGCTTTCGCCGCTTTCAGCCATGACATGCGTGGCTGTTGCGGCTGTGTTTCGCGGATGATATGGGAAAAGTTGAGGCCTGACGAGACCACCATATTGAATGCATCAATGACATGGGCAAGCCACTGCCGCTGCCCGTCGCACCAAGACGGATCGGGTGTGCGGGGGTGGTCACTGCGCAGCCAGTGAATAATTGCGTGACCGCCGCCACAAAGACAGCGCGCCCAACACCGGCGGCATGGCGCCATTTGCTCTGCGCCAAGATAAGAAAAGGGTTCCAAAGCGTTCTCGTCGCGCCCGCCGTCGGCAAGCGTGCCAACCGGCAGGGCCTGCATTTCCATAAAGTGGCGAGACGGAAACACGCGGCCCTGGTTGTCCACGGCCAATTCCCAATAGCCTGCGCCGTCAATACGCCGCACGGGTTTGCCCTGATGTATCGCATCGAACAACGTCGCAAAGGGTTCCACGCGCACGGGCGCTCCCTGCAACAATTGCTCGGCGTAATAGGCGGCGTTGACGCGCAATGCCTCGGCCAATACCGCCGGGTCTTGTTGTGGGTTTTGAAGATAGATGCCGGGGATGTCCAGCAGAATGTCGCGCTGCTCTGCCTGCACCATCTCCTGAAGCAGGGCATGAAAATTGGCGTTGACCGGCCGCGCCATAATGGTAACACGGGTACAGAACGGTTGCTTTTTCAGGGCATTCAGCTTCTTGATGGAGGCATGGTTGCACAGGGCGGTGATATCGCGGATGCACGCGGCATGATTCGCGTCTTCCGCCAGCTGTACCTGGAAAAGGTAGTGCGCCGTGTTTGGCAATCCGCCAAGGGCGGGCAACGTCGTTTCGATGACCACCGTCATGTTTTTGTCTGCAAAGCGTGCGGCATGTTTCAGTGTGTTCAAGCACGTCGCGATTTCGGGCGCCGCCGCATCGCATGCCTCGGAAAAACAGAGATGCAATGCAATATGCCTGCGGTTCCCGGATGCGGCCAACAAAACATTGCCTGCCATGGCTACCCGTGTTGCCGCGTCGGGCGTCCCGGCATCTGCCGCCACAACGATACGCTTCAATTCCGGCGCGCCGTGCTGCGGTTCATCAGAAGGGGAGGTCAATATGGCCTTTGTTATGCGCAACCACTCGAGCTCGCCCACCACCTCCTCCAGCTCTTTGAGGGGATGCCGATCCTTGAGCAGGTGATAGATATGATTGATGGGTTCCTGCGGATAATACGCCAGCACATCCCAGGAAATATGGTCACATTCAAAACAAAAGCACGTTTCGGGGTCAATGACGAAACGGCGGTCGCCAATTTGAAACTTATGCAACAAAGGCGGTTGCATTAGTAACTCCCCAGCGTGCCTTTGGAACGGCTGTAGTCTTCCATAAAGCGGAACACAGTCAGTCCGATGAAGGTCCAAAGCACACAGCTTGCTATGAGCCAATAGAAGGGCGGGTACAAGAACAATGAACGAAACACCTCGATAGTCTCGCCATCGGGGCCCATGACAGTCATGGTTTGGTTCTTGATGAGAACGTACTTCAGACAAATGGTGGCGTCGGTGATGGGAAGCAGGTGCAGCATCAGGGCCAACGGCCAGGGTTGGTCCAAAATCTCTTCGCGCGCGAAGACCGCCAGCGCAAACAGACCCATCCGCAGGATAATCGCCACTTGTCCCACTTGTTTGAAGACGAGCACCAACCCGCCTACCATGAAGCCGAATCCCACCAGGTTAAAAAAGGTCAAGGTTAACAGCACCAAAATGGGAATGGTGTCCCAATGTAACATGCCGCCCACACTCCAAGTAACGGCAAACACCATGATCCCGGACGAGATAATGCTGGTGACTGCGCCCACCACGGTTTGCGCCATAAAATTAACGGCAAGGCCGTGAGGGCTCATGCACAGCTGCTCCAGCACACCTGTGGCGGCCATGCCCTGCAATCCCTGCGTGAACATGCCCACTACGCCGAAGGCGAACATGCCGATAATAAAGCCGAGCACAAAATTGGTGGCGGCGGTGGGGTCGTCAAAACGGTTCAACCCTTCTTCCATCTCGGGGCGACTGTAAATGAATCCCGCAATGAGCACCATTAACATGCCGTAGCCGATAAACATGCCTGTCAGGGTACGAAACCAATATCGGCGCATGATAATAAAAGACCGAACAATTTCAGCCTTCATTACCAGAAAAAATGACATGACGTTCCTTTCATTGAGACTCAGCGAGATCAGATTCTGCGGTCAGACGGAGGAAAACGTTCTCAAGGTTCTGTTGTCGTTGTGCGATGGCACGCAACCGGACATCCGCATGTTCGAGCTGCCTTGTCACCGCGTATAAGGCTGCGGAGCGCGCCTCCAATTCCGGCACAAGGTGTACCACCAGCGCGGGCCCGTCCATGCCTTGTTCCAAATCGGCGCGCACCACGCCGGGTATTTCCGCAAAAGGCGCCACGGTGGGCGCTTTGTCCGTTCTGAACACAAACACTTGTTCGGAAAAGACATCCAGCAGTGCTTCCGTGGGTTTGCACGCAATCAGTTTTCCATGATTGATAATGCCGATATGGTCGCACAGTTCCTGGGCAACGTGCATGTCGTGGGTGGTAACCAATACGCAACGCCCATGATCGCGCGTCATTTCCATGATGCGGTCTTTAATGGCGCGACTGCTTTGTACGTCAAGGCCCGTGGAGGGTTCGTCCAGCAGCAGTACCTGCGGGTCGGCGATAAGGGCGATGCAAATGGCGAGCTTTTGCTTTTGCCCGCGTGACAACCGGCGCACCTGCACATTCTTTTTGTCTTTTAGCCCGATAAAGTCCAACAGATCGTGAGCGCGTTGCCGCAGCAGTTTGCCGCGCACATCCTTTAACATGCCGTAATATATCAAGTTTTCGAGCGGCGTCAACGGCCAAATGCTGGTGCGGGTGCCTTCGAGCACGACACCCACCTTACGCAATACCTGCTTGCGTTTCTTGTCCACATTAAGACCGTCTACCAGCGCCTGGCCCTTGTCCGGGCGCACCAGCCCCGAGATCATTTTGACCATGGTCGTTTTTCCGGCGCCGTTTGGGCCGAGCAATCCGAACACCTCGCCACGGCGAATGCCAAAGGAGACATTGTTCGCGGCATACACATCGCGTTTTTTGAACAGACGCCGTTTGCGCGTCTCTTCATCCACGGGCAACAAATGGCGTGTGGTAAACACCTTGTGGATGTCTTGCAGCTCCACCAGATAATCGTCGGTCATGGGGACTCCAATGCGGGCGAGGCGTTTCGTGCGCTGAGTATACGCAACGCTTCCTCGTGGTCGTTGTTTTCCTCGCGCAAGACGCAGTATTCCAAATAGGCGCTTTCAACATTGCGTATGAGATGCGCCAGTGTCACAATCGTCAAACTGTACGTATGGTAATATACCATGCCGATGATAAGAGAAAACAGCAGAAACTCCAAAGCGCATGCCCAGCCATTTTGGAAGAAGTGCTGATGTAACACACAAAAGCAAAGCGCCGTAACGACAATCGCAACAAAGGGCGAGCCCGTTCTGTGCATCAACATGTCCTGTGCCCCGGCGCGGTACACCAGCTCCTCAATGACACAGACCCCGGCAAAACGAACCATCAATTCCGGGGTTGCCTTGACAAACGCCACCATGCCGCGTGCGTCAACAAAGTGGCGTGCAACGTCGCCGACGTGGCGGTGTGTAATGAACAGGGACACGCCGAACAGCAAATGCCCAAGCACAAGCCCCAGGGTTATGTCCAGCGGCGACCATAATGCACGCGTGAACAGTCCCGCTTGAAAGGTCCACCAAATCGCCAGAATGACCAAGCCAAGTTGCAATATATGCCCCACTGCGGAACCCGTACCCCGCGCAGTTACATTACGATACAGGGCGTGCCCGGTATATGCCAGCCATAGCGCCAGAAATACCGTAATCACGATGCCGCATCTCCACTGTCGGCAAGAAATGCAATCATGGCCTTCAGAGACGCTTTGTCTGCTGATGCCGCATGACGGTTGCGCACGGCTTCAAACTCTTCACGCAACAGGCCATAGCCGTAGGCATCATACAATACGCCGTCTCGGAGCACATGCTTCTCCAGCGTGATTTCACGCACCGCCCCCGCTTTTTCCATGATCCGCCACGAGGCCGGATTGAACGCGTAGATAAAAGCGCTGACGCGATGCATGTTAAGTTCGTCGAAAGCATACTCAAGGGTGCGGAATACCGCCAGTGCCGCCATCATGCTGTTGCGCTGTTCTTTGGCGCCCACATACACGTCAATGTTGCATGAGCGGTTGCGCCACGAGATATTTTGAAGGGATATCATGCCGAGGAGCCCGCCTTTCTTTGACTCAATGACAAGATACACCGCGCCCGGCATGCCCTGCGCCGTATTACGTCCAAGCATCATGATAATTTTTTCACGTGTCTGACGCGCTGATTGGGCATCGTCTCCATAGAGGAAATAGCGGAAGTCGGAATCTTCCATCCATTCCAGAATGGTGTCCAAATCGTCTCGCTCGGCCCGTCGCAAATAGCTTTCTGTCGCAAAACCCATGAGGCGTCCACTCCTAAGTTGTTGATGTGCGGGTCGCCTGATAATCCGTTGCTTTTAACGTATACGTACGCAGATCACGCCAGTCGCCGCCGGTGAACAACGCGCGCCGTTGTGCGCCTGCAAAGGCAAAGCCGTGGCGTTCCAGACAGTGCATTAGCGCATGTTCCGTGTCCAAACTCAAAACGAGCACCTTATATAAGCGAAACCGCGTAAATGCCTGACCCAGAAGAAATGTCAACACCTCGTCTGCCGCGGTGTCGTACGCGGCGGCGTCAACGAACAGCAATACCAGCTCGGCATACTGCGCTTCGTAATTGATGCCGCGCAACCCGCACCAGCCGCACAAAGCGCCCGTGGTATCCTCCACGCTGTACATCAACCCCTGTGCCGCGCCCTTACGCAAAAGCGTTTTCTGGATTTCAGGCGTGGTCGGCAATATCGGTTCACGCCGTGAATCAAGCAATGCGGCGCGTTTCGGTCCCGCAACGTACAACTGCCGCACAAAAAAAGCGTCGTCCAACTCCGGGAATCGTATATGCGTATGTTCGCCTGTTATCATGCCGTTTACGTATCCATTATGTTGCGTATGGCGCCAGGAAAACCGCTCGTGGCCTGCTTAGAAAGTGCTTTGTCAAACGCTCAAGGTCAATAACATACAATCATCGTCATCGCGAAAAACGTGAAGCAATCTCACGTCCCAGATTGCCGCGTCGGACTGCCGCCCTCCTCGCAATGACGATAAAAAGATTGCCGCGTTGGGCTGCCGCCCTCCTCGCAAAGACGATTATGTTTGAGGTGTATCAACCTTTCTCCTGTACATCGCCACCGCAGCCGGTGGTGACTCGCTATTCCGGTGCAACGGGAATCAAACACTGTTGACACGGGTGTGAATGCGTAGTATACGGGTATTCCGGCTACCGGGCAAATGTGCGGGCATGACGGGAATCGTGTGTTACCATCGCGGCACCTGCGCGGGTGGCATATGTTCCGGCAGATCAGGATCCAAATCCATCATGCCTTCGCTTTGGATGCGCACCCATGATTGCTCAGGATCGAAATTCGGGTTAAGCATTAGCAGATCGCGGGTAATGTCGCGTGCATAAATCGGGCTTGACAAAGCATGTACCTCTATCGGCCCAAAGCCGCGTGCGTTAGGATCCGCCGAGTCAATCACCCGAACCCGGTACGCGGCGTCTGAGGTGGGAAAACGCTTGAACCGAATGCCGGTATCCCGGGCATTGATGGGGATGGTTCGTATTGGCCGTCCGTTCTTAATCACTTGCAGTTTTTTGCCCACGGCATTATGCACCATCACCTCCAACGTGACTTCCACATTCAGGGGAATAACGCCGCCGATTCCCACGTCAATGGTGCCGTTGCTCAACACATCCGCGCCAAAAAGGAGTTTGGGGCCATCCACGTCACGGGAGACATAGGTGCGCCCCAGCCGCAGGCCTTCGAGCAGTCCTTCCACCGAAAGTTCGCGGGCATGTATGTAGGTGATGGGGCGTCCAAGAGGCACGCCGCTGCTGCCGCTGCCGCTGCCGCCGACGGCGCAGGCCATCAGCCCCCGCACCAGCTCGTAGTCGTAAAACAGGTTGCTTTGTGCGTTGGCAGACAATTCGCCGTGGTTTACCGCAGCAGCCGCTGCCGCAATGGAGTGCACCAGCCGGCCGTTGTGCCGTTCTTTGGCCGGTTCGCCGAGGTGTTCCAATGACATGGGCGGTGCGCCGCGCCAGTCGCGGAACCACACTTGCACCCCGTTTACAAAACTCAATCCCCATTGCCACGGTTTGGTGGGGAAGGTGGGATGAGCAATGATCCACACGCCGCCCTGCGCCTGCACGCGGATACATTCGGCTTGTGCGGCGCGCATGTTTGACGGTGGATCGGGCTTGGTGCGCGGTCCGTATACGAGTGCAACACCCATTTCATCCGTACCCCACTCCATGCCGGGCAACAGCACCAGCCGGTCGCTGTGAAAATCCGGGTCGCGTGTGGCGGCCAACGTGTTCCGGTCGGTAATGGCCAGGAAATCCAAGCCCGCCCGTTCCGCGCGACGCACCAACCCGGCAACGCTTTCCGTGCCCACGCCATAATGGGAGTACGCCTGGAGTTCGCCACGATACCATTGTGTGGCGTCATTCAATACGCGTGTGTCATGGAATATTTCAACACGGCCCGGGATGCTGCCTGCGTCATAAGGGTCGGTGCCCATCTTGATTTCGACCCGGTCAAGGGCGAGGTCGCCGTCCGAATCAAAGCTGCGCAAGGGCATTACGCCGCCTGCGCCTTCCAACAGATTGACCAGCAGATGTGTCGGACGTGATTCGCGTATCTCAATATCTTCCACTTCGACCAGCACAGGCACGCCTTCATCGTACACATGGACATACGCACGGTAGTTGCCTATTGGCTTCGGTGTTTCGAGCACGCCCCGCGGCACTTCCACAGACACGGTTATGTCATCGCCAAAACTCATCAGGTCAACACGGGATGGCAAATTGTCGCCCACAACGTTCGTGATGTCAATGTCCAATATGCCCGTGGGCAATTCGGCGCGCCGCGCCAAAGCAGCTTCGCGCTCGGCCTCCTGTTGCTCTGCCACGGGCGCGGGGGTACGTTCCGTTGCTTTGGTACGGGGTCTACCGTCGTCACGGTGTCGCACACCTTCATCGCTCGCGCAGGAAATAAGCGCCACACAAGCCAATATCGTGAGTATATACCGCATTTCGGACTCCTTGATTGCATCTGGTCACCGTCGCATATTGTAGTAAAGAAGGGACGGCACAGTAAATTACTGTATTTTCATTCCCAAACCGGGTATAATTCTTAGAGACGGAACGGCTGATTTGTCGGTTGTTCATTCGGACACGCATCGTTATTCAAAGGAATGGGCCATGATAAACACTAGAGTGCATGGGGTACTATTAGTCAGTCTTGTTATGCTGCTCTGTTGTGCCGTTACAGCGGAAGCACAGATTGTCTATGTGAATGTAAACGGAGATCCGCCGGTAGAAGATGGCATAAGCTGGGAAACAGCATTTTCTTCCATACAAGCGGCCATTGATGATGTGCAGACTGTGGCGGAAATCTGGGTCGCCGAAGGCGTTTATACGAATGAACAGTCAATGGTGGTGGACATCTATCAGGAGGTGCAGCTGTACGGCGGGTTTCAGGGAATGGAAACGTCGCTCGAAGAACGCGATCCGGAACTGTACCCTACGATCATAGACGGTGAGATGTCTGCGCAATGTATGATCATTGGCGCGCCCGCTATCGTAGACGGCTTCATAATCCGCAATGGTTATAATTCCGACGGCCCCGGTGGTGGCGTTTATGTGTACGGCTCCGATGTGACCTTCAGGAATTGTCATTTTCTCTTTAATGAATCGGGAGTCGGCGGCGGCGCACTCTATATTGAAAGCCAGGATGTCACTATCAGAGACTGTAGGTTCGAGTCCAATACCGGGCCGATGGGGTCGGCAATCCTACACTTTGACTTTTTTGTTGGGCAAAAGGATATGGGCCCCACATTGACCATAATCAATAGTGTGTTTGTCAGCAATGATGCGTGGGATTCGGGCGTGATACACAATGAAGACGGATTCATTGATATGCTGCATTGCACCTTTCACGCCAATCACAGTAACGATGCGCTTTTTCATTTGGTTGGTGGTGAACTGCACATCACAAACAGCATTATTGACGATCATTCCATGTCGCTTTTTAACGATGATCATGATGCGACAATAGCGGTAAATTCTTCGCGTGCTCAGGACGCGTTGGATGGGGAGGGCAACATACAAGACCCGCCGTTTTTTGCCAACCCCGCAGAGCTGGATGTTTCCTTGCAGTGGGGGTCACCGTGTATTGACGCCGCCCCGTTTGACGTGCGTGCCGCCACGGACAAAAAGGGCGTCATACGCCCTCAAGGCATTGATGCTGACATGGGTGCGTACGAAAAGCCCCAGACCGGAAACATCTGGCTGCTGGGAGATGAAAACATGTATTTGGAGTGTCGGGATACGTTTGACGATCCCGGCGCGGAAGCCATAGACGATGATGAAACGCCGCTGGTGGTGTCGGTGGATGGGGAGGTGGATACCGATACCCCGGGCGAGTACGAAATTCATTACACGGCTACCTCAAGCGAAGGTACCCCGCTTCATGTGATGCGAATGGTATACGTGATAGACAACATTCCGCCGGTGATAATCCTTGATGGCGATGACCCCATTTTTCTGGACTACGGAGAAGACTATACTGAACCCGGCTATACGGCGCAGGATGATTGCGATGGCGACTTGACTGCCGATGTAGTGGTTGGCGGTGATGTGGTGGATGTGCATGCCCCCGGAGCGTATGAAATTACTTACGATGTGGCCGATGGGTCCGACAACGCCGCAACCACCGTGATTCGTACCGTAATAGTGGGCGAACCCGAGATGGAAGGTGAAGACGAAGGCGAGCCAGAGACGGAAGGTGAGGGAGAAGGTGAACCCGAAGAAG
>SKQZ01000227.1 GCA_007118765.1 Candidatus Hydrogenedentota bacterium | reverse complement strand
CGCCGTGGCGGGGTTGCGCCTGCGAATCTTACACCATATCAGGCACTTTGCTTGCCCGCCGACTTCGACGTGTACTAACACGCTGTCAGCCGGCGGCCTGCGCAAAACACCTGCTCTGGCGAAATCTTCACAGGCTCACGACGAAACCTGATGAAATATCCGGGCTAAAACAATGGTGTGGGCGCAAGACTTCATGTAAGTGGGCTATTCGGCGCCCGAGCGCGCCCTCGTGGAAATGAATGCCGTGTCGCCCAGCGCAATGCCCATGTGCCGGGCAACCACGTCACACTTGGCTTTTAACAGGAGATAAACATCACCGTCAAAGTCATCCACCGTTTCATAGTTTCCCTGGCCTTTTCCCAAAATGATGTCCGCTTGTTTCATGCGAGCCAAGAACGTATCAGGAATCAGCGCCAATGGCGAACCCACAAACCCGCCGCCATTGTCGATCACGTCGCAAATATCGGGCAATCCCACCTGTATGGCATCGTCATAACAGGCGTCATTTATAATTGGCGCACCTTTCACAACTGCAGTCACCTTTGTGTGTTGCAACAGTTGGCGGATTAACGGCTTGTCGAATACAATTTCACCGGCATTGTCCAGCAAATACAACAGGTCGTCACAGTCGGCCAATGCATCCAGAAAATGCTCGGTATGGTCTATGGCCAAAGGCGTTTCCATGGCGTGTGCAATGGCTTTGCGGGGGTCTATTTCGTGGCTTTGCAAGATACCCAGGTCTATGATATTGCCAGCCGCCGCCAACTTGATTGCGGTGGCAATGGGGGTTTCACTGGCATCAACCAAACGCATCAGCTCATCTTCCAAAGCAAGCGCCATTGCGTTCTGTTCGTATTTAATTGTCTTGTAGGGGTCGTCTACGCCTGAGATCGCTTGTGCGTATTGATAAAGGTTCAATGACAATGCGGCGGGCGATTGATTCAAATCCATGTGTGGGATATCCGCCACGGTGGCATTGATTACTTTTCGGTGCATCTCGGGATCATTGCCGGCAATGCGTGCCGCACGCAATGCTTGACGTACCACACATTCCAGACATTCAAGACTTGCTTTCATTCTGATACCTTATTGAGAGTTGGCGGGTGTGAGTGTTATGCCCCGGCGAGAAGAAAAACGAATGACGTCATTATGCCGGAACAGGACTGCGGAATCAAACGACTACGAGGCCTATAATGGCGGAGTGTCTTGTTTTTCCACGGGTTCAGCCGGTTTGATGCCAATATGCATTCCGGCCATAACAATTGCCACCACGGGCGAGAGCAAGTTAAAGAAACTGAAAGGCAGGTAAGAGAAGGTGGCAACACCGAGCACCCCCGCGGCAAATGCGCCACAGGTGTTCCAAGGCACCAGTACGGAGGTGAGGGTGCCGCCGTCCTCAAGGGCGCGGGACAGGTTTCGCGCGTCCATACGATACTGGTCGTACGCGCCTCGATACATGCGTCCCGGCAAGACAATGGCAAGGTATTGTTCCGCCACGAAAATGTTAAAGAGGGTGCTCGTGGTGATGGTGGCCACAATAAGGCTGCCGGCGCCGCGCACCCAAGTCAGGATTGACTGTGCGATACGCTGCATAAGACCGGTCGCCTCCATTGCGCCGCCGAATAACATGGCCGTCATAATCAGTGCTATGGTGTCATACATGCCCGCAAGCCCGCCGCGTGACAACAGTGCATCCACGACTTCATGGCCGCTTGCAAGGGAAAACCCCTCATACGCGGTCATAACCAACAGCACATAACGCGCGTGCCAATCCATGGGAACGCCGGTGTCCGTCATGAATTGCAGCGGTTGAAAAAGCAATGCTGCCCCGGCGCCAAGGAGCGCGCCCGTTACCAGCGCCGGAATGGCCGGAACGCCCCGTGCCGCCATTAGTATCACGAATGCGGGAATAAGCAACAGGTACCAACGCACCGCAAAACTGTTTTCAATGCCTGCGAGGATCGCTGCCACGGAGTCGTCACTGAACTCGCTGGGCGTATAGAAAAAGCTGATTACCGTAAACAACAGCAAAGCAAGTGTGAAACTGGGTATGGTGGTATAGAACATATGGCGAATGTGGACAAACAATTCGCTGCCGGCAATCCCCGGGGCGAGGTTGGTGGTATCCGAAAGGGGCGACATCTTATCCCCAAAGTAGGCGCCGGAAATGATGGCGCCCGCCACCAGCGGCGCAGGGAATCCCAATGCCGTGCCAATGCCAATGAGCGCTATGCCCACCGTGCCCATGGTGGACCAACTGCTGCCGACCGCCAGCGATACAATGGCGCATACAATGCAGGCCACGGGTAAGAACACCGTGGGGGTCAACACACGAATGCCGTAATAGATCATGGTGGGCACGATGCCGCTGAGAATCCATAAACCGATAAGGCAACCCACCACCATCAAAATCAGGACGGCTTCCATGGCGAGAACAATGGACTTGATGGCCCGGGTTTCGATGGCGCGGTATTTCAGTTTCAAAACCAACCGGCCAAGCAACGCCACGAAAACGCCGGACAACAACAGGGCCATCTGGTTGGGCCCCGCCGATGAATCATCGCCGAATACATACACGTTTGTGCCGATCAATGTGAGCAGCACAACGCACGGCACCAAAGCGAGCCATAAGGAAGGTGCGGGGGTTTGGGTCTTGTCCGACATGGCATGTTGTCTCCTTTGCTCGGGATACTATATCGCACACAAAGGAGAATAATCCAAAGCCGTCAGTCCGGATATCCTGCCGCTTTATGACAGGGCATGGCAACCGAAACCTACTTGAACCACTCCGTCAAATCAATGCGGGTAAACGGCCGGTCTGTAGCGGTAACGGGCGGGTTGTTGCCCGCATTTGCCACGTAAATGGCATTGTTGCTGGGGTCCGCCACAAACGCATGCAAGGTGACGGCACAATATACCGGGCCTGTGGACAATATCTGTATGGCCTCGCGCACGTCAATGGCGCCGGGTTGTCGTTCAATCTCCTTGCTCATCCATTCGTATCGCAGCCAGCTGTTCTGGGTGTGCAATACCGGCATCAGGGCCTGTAAATCTTCCACACTTTGAATGTCCACGCCAAACTCATGACCAAAAGCCAGTGCGAGCCGCATCAATTGATCAAGCCCGACCGGATGGTTTGTGCGTCGGACGGCATCCTCCATGCCCCAATGGCCGGTTTCATCCGTTTCCTTGGGGTCCATGGGCGCAAAGCCGGTACAGTATTTGGCATCCGTTTCAAGGGCACGGCCATCGGGTATCTTGCCGTCACCGATGATAAAGAGCCAACCGGTGGTGCGGGGACAGGCCTCAAAAAACGCCACGGCATCATCAAGGTTGTCGGTCTGTTCCAATACCAGTCGCATCTGCAAAAAGAGCGGGAGTCCGTCAAAGGTGGCGTCCGGCGACGGCAGGGTCATCTCTCCGATGGTGATGCCCTTGCTGTTCATGCCGCTCACGCTGCCAACGCCCCCGGCCCAGCCGACCATCATAAAGGGG
>SKQZ01000339.1 GCA_007118765.1 Candidatus Hydrogenedentota bacterium | reverse complement strand
TTTGCTTGTCCGCCGACTTCGACGTGTACTAACACGCTGTCAGCCGGCGGCCTGCGCAAAACACCTGCTCTGGCGCAATCTTCACAGGCTCACGACGAAACCTGATGAAATATCCGGGCTAACCACAACAACAGACATGCAAAACGCCGCGCTCTCGTCCGTCAGGACAAAAGCGCGGCGTTTATATTTGATTCGGAAAGAGGCTATACGCCTTTGACTTCAACCGTTGCGCCTGCTTCTTCAAGCAGTGCGCGCAGTTTGTCCGCATCTTCCTTGCTGATCTTTTCCTTGACCGGCGAGGGGGCTTTGTCCACAAGTTCTTTGGCTTCTTTCAGGCCCAGACCGGTCTGGTCTTTCACAAGTTTGATAACGCCAATCTTCTGGGAACCGAAATCCTTCAGGATTACGTCGAATTCGGTGGGCTCTTCTTCAGCCGCCGCATCGCCGCCGCCTGCCGCGGGCATGGCGCCCATCATCATGGGCGCGGCTGCGGTGACGCCGAACTTCTCTTCGAGGGCCTTGACCAATTCGCTGAGTTCCAGTACGGTCAACTCTGCAATGCTGTCAATAATGGCATCTAATTTTTCAGACATGTTTTCGTATCCTTCTTTGATGCGCCGTGGTAAAGGTTATTGGCGCAAATTAACTTCTTATTCTCTCACACAAACGATTCACAATAAACCAAGCCTAAGCGGCCTGGGCATCTTCCTTTTGTTGGCGTATCTGGTCAAGCGCATTAACCAGGTTGCGCGGCAGCGCACTAAGGACGCCGACCGTGTTGCGCAACGGCATGGCGATGGTACCGACCACCTGGGCGATAAGCTCTTCGCGGGAGGGCAGGTCGGCCAGCGCTTTCAATTGCACATCGGTGACAATGGCGCCGTCAAGAATACCACCCCGCATGGCCACGAATGGCGCTTCCTTGCCAAACTCTTTGAGCACCTTGGCAGGGGCCACCGGGTCTTCACAAAAGGCCCAGGCAGTGGGGCCTTCCATCATGTCCGCAGCCTCTTCAAGGCCCAAATCGCGCAGGGCCAGCCGTGAGAGGGTGTTCTTAAACACCTTGAACCGGGTGTCGGACTCCCGCAGTTGTTTGCGCAACAGCGTGGCTTGTTCCACATCAATTCCCACATATTGGGTCATTATCGCGATACTGTTGTTGCTTATCAGTTCTTTGATTTCAGCAACGATTGCTTCTTTTTCTGGCGTAGGCAAAAGCGTTCACCTCCTTTCATGTGTCGCATTTGCCTGGCGGTTGCCGCGGTGCGGGCAATAAAAAACGCCCGTGCTGCCATTCGACAACACGGACGGAACTTTTGTATCACGCAAGCACTCCGTTCGCGGTCTCGGCAGGCTACATATTAAGGCCCGAAGGCCGCCGGCTGTCTCCGACCAGCAATGCGATTGCACTGTATGGATATGGGGCAAGTGTAGCACAATAACGCGCCACACCGCAACTATTTTCTACTGAAGTCGCGTGCTGTATTAGTTCACGCGCAAATACCGCTTGGCGGTGTGGACGGCGCCAAACATGTCGTGGGCACGTACTTCAATAACGTTATACCCTTCGCGCCCGTGGTCCGTAAGGCCGCCGCGCCAGAGATGATTGGTTTCCGCGGGTCCCGGCATGCCACGCCCCACAACAGGCCGGAACAGATTCTCAATACGCCGCAAAACCCGATCGTCCGCAGCGTCCAAACCTTCCACATCCGCAACCAGCTGCAGGAATAGTTCCTGCCGCTGAAAAAGTTCCAAATAGAAGGGCGCATATCCCCGGAATTGCTCCAGCGTCACCCAAGGCCCGTCATTCAGGCGCATTTCCACACGACATCTTTCTGTGCCGTTGAAGAAGTTGACAATTACCTCCTGCCCCTCAACCGCATCGTGCTCCACTCCCGCCGGCGCATAAATGTCCATTTGATACGTCTCGGGGCGGCGTGTGGCACGATAGGCCATGGCATACTCGTTTCCATTGACCTCAATGAGGGAATAGCCTTTGGGGACGCCATCGGCCATGACCGCGGTGGGTATGCCGACGGCATCATAATAACCGCGATACCACGCCCCCCCGGCCGTGCCGTGTACAATGTGATGATGCGGCCGCTCGCCCTGCCAACCGTCTTCTTCATCCAAAAAGAAATGCTCATGGCGGTGCCAATGTGCCGACAGCGACAGGGTGTGGGGATACGCATCGAACAAGGCAAAAAACTCGTCGCGGTCGTACATGCCCATTACCGGGATATGCATCAGGAAGATCACCAGGTGGTCTTTGGGCACATAAGCAAGGTAATTTGCAATGAAATTGCGCTGTTGCTCCCCGAATTCGGCGTGATACTTACGCTCTTCCACATCCCACCGGATATTGTTAAGCACAAACACATGGGCATCGCCATAGGCAAAGGCATAATAGGAAGGCCCGAAAACGTGTTGATAGGTTTCAAAGGTCTGCTGCCACGTGGGCGCGTCGAAGTCCATGTCATGGTTGCCCGGCACATGATGCCACGGCACGCCGATCATGCCGATGGCCTCTGTCATGGGTTCAAACACACGGAGGTCGTCAAAAACCAAGTCGCCCAATGTAAACCCGAATGCCGCGTCTATGTCCGAGACTTCCGGCACCAGGTCCTGGGCAAGAAAATGGACTTCCTCCAAATCACGGGGCTGCGTGTCGCCAAGACAAATCATGGTAAATTGCGCGGCTTCCCGCTGGGGACGCAAAGGGAAATCAATGCTTTCCGGCAACGGCCCGGTGGGCGGCACGCCGCCGAACCGCACCGAAGGCGACCCCTCGGGACGGTGTATGTAATGGCCTTGTGGAATCTGTGTATCAGGATCAACCGGAACCGCCCAGTTGGCCGGTTTAATCACAAACACCACGCCGTCACCGGGCATGGGGAGCCGGTAGCGTCCCTCGCTGTCAGTCAAAACAACCTCTTCGCCATTGGACACGGCCACCCCGGGAATGGGCGGCTCGCCCACATCATAAACCCCGTTTCCGTTCAGGTCATGAAAGACAATGCCTTCCGCTTCTTCAGCAGCGGAGGCCAAGGCAAACAGGGCAACCAACAGAACAAGTCCAACGTGCGACACAGCACTCAAACGCTTACTCAACATCGCGCAATCTCCTTACGGTTTGCGGTTCAGGCGGAACAAACGAATCTCGTTGGTTTCGTCGGGCGCCGCGACTTCCGCATATACCCAGATTTCGTCTTCGACCCACATCCAGTGGGAATAGCGCCATGTATGAAAATACTCATTGGGCGTAAAACTCTTCACCAGCGGCCCTTCAGGCGTGATATTCACCACCCGATGCAAATCAAACGTGAACGCAAGCCCCGTAGCCATGTTGTAGACCGGATCAAACCACGTCACATGGGAACCTTCATAAACAAACAACCAGCCAACGCCCATGGGCAAAACACTCGCAGGCCGCACATAAAAGTTGTGCCAGTTCTCAAGATTCATCATGGGTTCGTATGGATTCCCCGCAGGCTCCCATGT
>SKQZ01000224.1 GCA_007118765.1 Candidatus Hydrogenedentota bacterium | reverse complement strand
TTGCGCAGGCCGCCGGCTGACAGCGTGTTAGTACACGTCGAAGTCGGCGGGCAAGCAAAGTGCCTGATATGGTGTAAGATTCGCAGGCGCAACAGAAATCTTGTGAAATATGCGGGTTAATCCCTTTGCATGCCAAATGGATTGGTATAGGTGGTGCCGCCCTGGCCAATCATTTCAGCGCGCACATACCCGCCAACGCCCGGCATATCGCGATAGGCCAGTGTTGGCCCGGTATGAATGACAGCACTATCAGAGAGCCAGCGGAACTGCCCGTCCGGTAAAGGCGAACCGCCTGAGGTGGCTTCGACGGTAATGGTTCCTGCGTCTTCGTCATGGACAATCCGGGTGATTATCGGCGTTTGCTCAACACTGCGCTGCGCTTCCGGATGGGTGCCGACAGAACTGAAATAAAACTGTCCGGACTTCATGGCTGCACGCACGGCATCTTCGCTTAATTCTTCAACGACAAAAACATTCCAGTCGCGGCCCAACCGTGCAAGCGAGTGCATGTCGTCATTGGAAAATCCCCAGGCCGGATATTCAGGCATCAGATCGGTAAGCATGCGGTCCCATAAATGCACATCGTGCTTGTAGCGCATTCCCTGATTGATTACCTCAACGCCCACAACATTGTCGTAAGTCCTGAACAACTTGGTATAGCGCTCAACGACTTCATTGGCAATGGAGCCGTCTTCTTCTGCATCAAAATACCGACCGGGATGGTTGATCATTACCAGTCCGCCCAGTTCCGCCACTTCCTCAATGGTCTGCTCCAACTCGCGCGAACGGGTCTCGTACTCTACGAAGAAGGTGTTGCAATGATGATGGATGGAGGGTTCATTGCCCGCTATGGCCAGCATGCCGAGTTCATCGGGATCGCGGTCTTCGTAGGCAGGCACTTCCGGGTTGTTGCGTTCTTCGGAGGGCACATCCGGTTCACGTTCTGCGGCGCGGTCGCCCATCAGCGCACGACCTTTGCGCTCCATGCTGCCAAATTCAGTCCAGGGCCATGTACATAAGTTGTGGTCTGTAATGGCCAGGATTGTGTACCCGCGCTCGTGATACGCGTCAACCACCTCGTTGGGCGTACCCTGCCCGTCGCTCTGGGTGGTATGGGTATGTAAATTGGCCTTGTGTTGACCAAATGTCTCCCAATCCACCTCGGCATAGGGATTGAGCACTACCGAAACGGCCAGTGCGGGAACGGCAACCAACAACGCAACAAGCAACAGCGGCAGGATACGCATTGCTCCTTGCAGATATGAAAAACGATGGCATCGTCGTGCTGTGTTTTGTATAAACCCTTTCATCATCATACTTACATCTTCCTTTCTTTTGAAACGTTTTTTACGCTGATACCTATGCGCACCATACGCCTGCCCGCCGGTTTGTACGGGCAAATCATAACGGTTCGTATTCGTGCGGTTATGACACATTGCTTACATAACAATGACATTGGCTCGTGTATTTCACCAGATGCCCGTGTATAATAATGGCCGCTGCGGCCTCATGCAATATGCGGGCCGGATAATCGGGCCTACGCCCCGTTGCATGATATACTTTCGTAATAAGAACCATGGTTTGCGGTGCGCGTTCGAATGCGCTTCCCTTTTATTATGATGGCCACATACCTTATGTATCTCCTCTCCAAAGTCCTATCGCTGCCTGACACACTGTTGTCCGGGCTGGATGATATGCTGTCATGGCTGCGACGTCGCGGGATGGGCGATTGGCCGACGGCGCTGGTGTTGTTGGCGCCCGCGCTCACCATCGTGTTCGTATTTGTCCTGATTCCCATGGTCAGCTCCTTTTACATGAGCCTCTACGGAGGCCGCCACGGCATGGGCGCCTTTGTCGGCTTGAACAACTACGCGGAGGCGCTGCGCAACCCGGAGTTTCGACGCAGTTTCATGGTAACGGTGTATTACGTCTGCGGCGTGGTCCCGCTATCGCTAATCATCAGTTTTCTGGTGGCCTATGGACTGTTTCGCATTACCCGTTTTCGCGGACTGTTGCGCTCCATTTATTTTCTGCCCTATGTCACCTCTGCCGTGGCGGCCGCCATGGTGTGGCGCGCCCTGTTTAATCCGCAATACGGCATTGTAAATCTGCTTCTGAATCATTTCGGCATAGATGCGCTGAATTGGTTGCTGGAACCTCGGGGCGTGTTGCACATGGTATCAGGGGGGATAATCTCCCACGAAGTGGGCCCGAGTTTGGGGCTTGTCTGCATTATTTTATTTGATGTATGGCATGGAAGCGGTTTTATGATCGTTGTGTTTCTGGCCGGACTGACGGCGATGCCCCGTGATTTGGAAGAAGCAGCACGGCTTGACGGCGCAGGCGGCTGGCGTTTGCTGCGCCATGTGACACTGCCGGTGTTGTCGCCCACCATATTTTTCCTCGCCATTGTGGGCGTCATCAGGGCATTCCAAGCCTTCAACAGTTTCTATGCACTCACCCACGGCGGCGGCATGACAGACACCCAAAACCTTATCTTGTACATCTACGCCCAATTCTACCAATACGGTTATTGGGGGTACAGCGCGGCTGTGGCGACACTGCTTATAACCGCCATTGTGCTGCTGACGGGGTTCCAATGGTGGTTGTTTGGCCGCAAGGTGCATTACGCATGAAAGCGCGCAGCATCCTGATATACGGGGCCCTGTTTCTGGGCGCATTCGTGGCGGTGTATCCTTTTTTGTGGATGGTCGGCGCGGCATTGAAAACACTGCCTGAAGCCACCACAGCCTCGTTGCGCTTCTGGCCGGAGACACCGCAATGGGGCAATATACTCGAGACCTTTCGTGCGGCCCCCTTCGCCCGCTATTTTTTCAATTCCTTTTTCGTTGCCGGCACAGTATGTTTATCGGTATGTGTAACTTCCCTGATGGCGGGATACGCTTTTGCACGCCTCCGCTTTCGCGGCAGCAGCATCCTGTTCGCGCTTACCATCGGTTCCATGATGGTGCCCTTCGAAGTGGTGTTTATCCCCAATTTCGTTTTAATAACGCGCCTCGGCTGGTACAACAGTTATCCCGCCCTTATCGTACCGTGGTGCGCCAACGCCTTCTCCATCTTTCTGCTTCGCCAGGCCTTTCTGTCCCTGCCTCGGGATTATTATGACGCCGCCGTGGTGGACGGCTGCGGTCACCTCCGTTTTCTGGCGCGGGTCGGTACGCCTCTCGTAAAGCCAATGGTTGTGACGGTGGCGTTGTTTGCCTTTCTGGGCAGTTACAACGCCCTGCTCTGGCCGTTGATAGTCACGGCGGATGAGACACGGCGCGTGGTGCAAGTCGGCCTGACGGCGTTTCATAGCGATGCGGGATTGCGTTTGAATCTGCTGATGTGTGCCTCCACAGTTGTGATATTGCCCACGCTGGCCCTATACTTTATAGCACAACGGTATTTTGTGGAAAGTGTCCTCGGCACGGGAATTAAAGGATAGTTTATGCGCTCACGTACGTTTTTGTTGGCAGTGGTTCTGGTTGGCAGTCTGCTGGG
>SKQZ01000171.1 GCA_007118765.1 Candidatus Hydrogenedentota bacterium | reverse complement strand
CCCGTATGGGCCGGGCACCCCGTCGGTTTTCATTTGCTTACCCATGGAGAGCGACAGTTTGTCGCCTTTTATGACGCCGACAGACAAATGACGGTCGGGAAACGTCTGCTTGACAGCGATGCGTGGAACTTTCATCAACTGCCGGAGCGGCTTGGTTGGGACAGCCATAACTATATCACCATGGCCATTGATGACCACGATCACATTCATCTTGCTGGCAACATGCACAATGTGCCGCTTGTGTACTTCCGCACTGCCGAGCCGCTTGATATTGCCTCTTTTGAACGGGCAAGCATGGTGGGCGAACGGGAAGACCGGGCGACCTATCCTAAGTTTATGCGGGGAGCGCAGAACGAGCTCTTATTCTGCTACCGGGACGGGCACAGTGGCGACGGCGAAGAAATCTACAATGTGTATGACCCGAATACGCAACAATGGCGGCGATTTCTGGACCAGCCTCTGGTCAGCGGCGAGGGCAAACAAAACGCGTATATTGTCGGGCCGATACGGGGCCCCGACAATCGCTTTCACATTTGTTGGGTGTGGCGTGTGCACAGCGGGTGCGAATCAAATAACAACCTGTCCTATGCCGTTAGTGACGACCTTGTACATTGGGAGACGGGCGCAGGCGATCCCGTCGCCCTGCCCATGACGCTTGGAACCGCCGACATTGTGGATCCGGTGCCTGTCAATGGCGGCATTATCAACGGCAACACCCGTGTGGGATTTGATTCCCAAAAGCGACCGGTGGTGAGTTATCACAAGTTTGACGAAAACGGCAACACCCAGATTTATAATGCGCGCCTGGAAGAAGGCGAATGGAAGATATACCAGACCAGTGATTGGGACTATCGCTGGGAATTCAGCGGCGGCGGCACCATCATTTTTGAGATTCGCCTTTCCGGTGTAACCGTAGAGGGCGAGGGCACATTGCGTCAGACCTATTCCCACAAGAAATACGGCGGTGGCGCATGGCTATTGGACGAGAAGGATTTCAGCATTATCGAGCCATTGCAACGGTCACCCAGTTATCCGCCCGACTTGTCGCGGGTAACGTGTGATTTTGACGGGATGCAGATTCGTCGTGCCAACGACAGCGGCGGTACATCGGAACCCGGTGTCCGCTATTTTTTGCAATGGGAAACCCTGCCGCACCATCGCGACCGCCCCCGTGACGGCGATTTGCCGCCGCCGTCCATGTTGCAGGTGGTAAAAATGCAAACGGGCAATTAGCGTGAGACATCGCGTTGGAAGCAGGGCGGGCAGCGGCGTTTTTGGGTTGCGCAAGGTAAACAGCAAAACAAGGGTCGCAACATGAGTTTTCGCTTTTTCTGCCGGGTCGGCACGGCGGTGATACTGGCGCTGCTGTTTATTCCGGCGACGGCGTGCGGGGAAACAGCGGACGGCGGAGACAGTGATGTCCGCGATTCGGGCGCGCTGCTCAACGATCCCCTGCTGAACGAATACCCGATATTATATGTCGTGCGCGAGCAGTACACCTATGATCACCATAACACCCACAATTTTTCACCCGATGCAAAACACGAATTCAACCACGGACACTTCAGACCGGGCAGCGCACTCAAGATGGTTGACGTTGGGCGTGGGGGCGCGGTTACCACATTGCTTGATGCGCCGGACGGCGTGATTCGCGACCCGCGTGTTCATTGGGATGGCGACCGCATCATTTTTTCCATGCGCAAGTGTCGCGATGACAGTTATCATATATACGAGATCAATGCGGACGGTTCCGGGCTGCGGCAATTGACCCATCTGCGGGATAGTGACAATATACACCCCTTGTACCTGCCCGATGACACGATTGTGTTTTCTTCAACCCGCGAGCCCAAGTATTGCATGTGCAACAGGCACATTATGGGCAATATCTACCGGATGGAAGCCGACGGCGCCAATATCCATCAAATTACCAAAAACACGCTCTTTGACCGGCCCAACGATATCATGCCCGATGGTTCCATCCTGTA
The DNA here is from genome assembly GCA_007118765.1 of Candidatus Hydrogenedentota bacterium. GTDB lineage: Bacteria > Hydrogenedentota > Hydrogenedentia > Hydrogenedentales > CAITNO01 > SLFT01. The sequence continues at coordinate 1,531 of SKQZ01000171.1, read as the reverse complement.
TGACCGGTGGGAGTATGTAGATCGGAACTTTGGCGATGCGCAATCCTTGTGGACCGTAAACCCTGACGGAACCTATCAGGCGCTTTATTGGGGCAACAATACGCCGGCGCCGGGCGCGGTCATTGACGCCCGCATCATCCCGAACACCCAGCAGGCGTTGTGCGTGTTTTCGTCCTGTCACGACTTATCATGGGGCGCGCTGGCGATTATCGATCGGCGGCTTGGTATGGATGGCCGTGAGCCTGTTGTGCGCATCTGGCCTGAAGACGCCATGCACCGGGTGCGCGACCCGGGAACAGCAAACAACGTGTGGGACGATTTTGTAAACCTTATGCCCAAGTATAAAGATCCCCATCCGTTGCGCGAGGACCTGTTTTTGGTTTCCCGCCTGACCAGCGGAAGCGGACTGCCCCACGACAACCAAAACCGTACCGGCATCTATGTGCTGGACCGCGACGGCAATGAAGTGTTGCTCCATGAGGAGGCGCCCGGCTGTTTCAATCCCATGCCGCTGATGCCCCGGCCAAGGCCGCCTGAAATCCCGTCCAGACGTGATTTTCAAGACGCGACGGGCTACATGTATGTGCAGGACGTGTACGAAGGCGTTTACATGACGGGGGTGGAACGGGGCACGGTGAGATTCCTGCGGGTGGTGGAATCACCGGAGAAACGGTACTGGGTTCCGGGACAATGGAACGCACAGGGCCAAACCCATCCGGGCGTCAACTGGCATAGCTTTGAAACCAAGCGCATCCTCGGCACGGCGCCCGTAGAGGCGGACGGCTCCGCTTATTTCGAAGTGCCGTCAGAAAGGTTTGTGTATTTTCAGCTGCTGGATGAAGACGGCATGATGGTGCATTCCATGCGCAGCGGCACTGTGGTGCAATCCGGCGAGACAACCGGGTGCATTGGGTGCCATGACGACCGGCGCATGGCCCCGCCGGTGTTGAACGGGCGCATGCCCCTGGCTATGAAGCGGGCGCCGACCAAAATGCGCGGATGGCATGGCGCGGCCAGAAATTTTGCCTATATGACCGAGGTGCAGCCTGTGTTTGACCGGCATTGTGTGCAATGTCATGACTTCGGCAAGCCGGCGGGCGAAAAGCTGAATCTGGCATCCGACCGCAACCTGGTATTCAATACGTCCTACAATGAACTCTGGCGAAAGCGATACATACAGGTGGTGGGCGGCGGGCCTGCCGAGGTGCAACAAGCCTACTCATGGGGCGCCCACGCCAGTCCGTTGACGCAGGTGCTGCAAGACCGGCACGACACCCACGAACCGGTGGAACTCAGCAGCGAAGAATTTGATCGTATCGTTTCATGGATTGATCTCAACGCGGTCTTTTATCCTGATTACGCCACCTCGTATCCCCATAACCCCGGCGGGCGATCGCCGTTAACCCATGCGCAGGTGAACCGGCTGGCCGAATTGACCGGCATTAGTTTGAACCAACAGTTTGGACATAACACGAATCAGGGCCCACTGGTGAGTTTTGACCGTCCGAAAAAAAGCCCCCTGCTTAGTGTG
>SKQZ01000186.1 GCA_007118765.1 Candidatus Hydrogenedentota bacterium | reverse complement strand
TCCAATTGAGCTACGGGTACGCATACACATCTCACGCGGCGCACACTATAGCAAAAAGATGAGTGCCAGTGCAAATTTCTGAGCAACGCATCACTGCGGGACGGCCTCATCGCACGGCGCCGACCACATCAAAAACACCGTCCCGGATGGTATATCCCACACTGATTGACTCACAGGGTGCGCGGTATTTCATGTTTCTTCATTCTATATTGCAAGGTCTTATAGGTAAGCCCCAGCAATTCCGCGGCATCCTTAACCCGTCCTCCCGTGCGTTCAAGGGCCTGACGTATCAATTCTTGCTCAAGGTCTTCGAGCACAACGCCGCCCGCAGGCAAGACAATGTCACCGGCGTTCGGTTCAGGCGCACGCAGCTTCTCCGGCAAATCGTCCAAGGTCAACGTATCGCCTTTGGCAAGGATAAAGGCCTGCTCCAACGTGTTTTCCAGCTCACGCACATTGCCCGGCCACCGGTATCGGCGCAACGCATCCAATATGTCCGGTCCGATGGCAGGCGGCGTGATTCCCAGTTTTTCCGCGACTTTCTCCCTAAAATGACTCACCAAATAGGGCAGGTCTTCCATGCGTTCACGCAACGGAGGGAGGGTAATCGCAAGCACTTCAAGGCGGTAATACAAGTCTTCACGAAACTTTCCGGCGTCAACGCACTGCTTGAGATCGTGATTTGTAGCCACGACCACCCGCACATCCACGGTACGCGGCTTGTGCCCGCCGACACGTTCAATAACGCCATCCTGCAACACGCGCAACAATTTGGCCTGGCTTTCGAGCCGCATGTCGCCGATTTCGTCCAGAAACAATGTGCCGCCGTGGGCCAGTTCAAACTTGCCGCTTCGGCTGGTCTCAGCGCCGGTAAACGCCCCCTTTTCATGTCCGAACAGTTCCGATTCCACAAGGGTTTCCGGTATGGCGGCACAATTAACCACGACAAACGGTTTCTTGGCACGCGCTCCGGAAAAGTGAATATGCCGCGCTATCAATTCCTTGCCCGTGCCTGATTCGCCCTGAATCAACACCGTACTGGGCACGGACACGGCACGTCGCGTCCGTTCAAACACCTCATGCATGACCGGACTTTTCCCCACGATATTGCCCAGCGATACAGAATCATCCACCAGCCGCACAAGCATACGGTTATGTTGCCGCAATTCATGCCGTTCGGAGGTGCGCGCCATCACCAGCAATAACTCATCCTTGTCAAAGGGCTTTTCGATATAGTCCGCCGCGCCTTCCTTGATGGCCGTGACGGCGGTTTTGACGGTGGCGTGGGCGGTCATCACCACAACATCAAGGTCGGGACACTGTTCCTTTGCACGTCGCAACAACTCCAGGCCGTCCATGCCCGGCATTTTCATATCGGTCAGCAAAATGTCATAGGCGCCGTCCGCAAGGGCATCAAGTGCCGTCGGACCATCCGCGCAGGGGCATGTTTCATACCCCGCCTGCTCAAGGATGTCACGGATGATCTCACGTTGTACGCGGTCATCTTCGGTAATAAGAATGCGCTGGCTCATGTTGGTATCTCTGGTTGGTCATGGTTTTACTTTTTCAAGGGGCAACGTAATCAGCACCTGACAGCCCATGCCGGGGCTGCTGCTCAGGTCAATCGTTCCGCCGTGCTCTTCAATAATGCTCTTGGTAATGGACAGGCCGAGCCCCGTGCCGCCGGGTCGCGTCGTAAAATAAGGCTCAAATACCCGCTCGGCCGTTTCCGGCGCCAAGCCGGGGCCATCATCGCGGATTTCAATGGAACACGCACTGTCAGAAACCCGCGAGAAGATGCGTACTCGGCCCCCTTCGGGACAAGCCTCCAATGCATTCAGTATAACATTGAGTACAGCCCGCGTCCATTGCTTGGGATCAAGCAGCAGCACCAATCCGGGGGCGCGCAATTCACTGATCAACCGCACCCCCCGGGCTTCGGCATCCTTTCGGAACAAACGTACACATTCCTGCAGTAATGCGTCCAGCTCCCTGGGTTCACGGTGCAACTCTGTTTCACGGGCGAGGGACAGAAAATTGGAAACAATGCTATCCAGCCGGTCCACTTCCTCGCGAATTGCCGCCATGGGCTTCACGGCGGGGTGGGCGCCGTCGTCAAGCATGTCCGAGGCATGGCTTGAAAGCAGTTTAATCGCGTTCAAGGGGTTGCGCACATCATGGGCAATGCCCGCCGCAAGATTACCGAGGGCGGACAGTCGTTGCGTTTGCCGCAGTTTCTTTTCCATGGTTTCCTTTTCACGCAAACTCGCCACCATATCATTGAACGTTTGCTCCAACGCCCGTATCTCACCGGAAACCCCGCGAATGTTGACCGTGTTTAATTCACCGTCGCCGATGGCGGCACAGCTTTCCGACAATCGCGCCAAGGGCCGCAACGCCTTGCCGATAAAGTACACCATCAACCCCAGCGCGAGCACAAACACGACCGTCAACGCCATCATATAGCGGTTTTGAAAAGCGCGCAACACTTCCGTTTGCGGCAGGATGGTCATGGTTACCGTCATCATCAGCGGTTGGGTGATGCCCCGTAACGGCACACGCGCCACCCGTGCGAAGCCACCGTCTTCAAGGCGTTCGATGGTAAACGATGCGGCCTGCATGTCGGCATTGTCATCGTCCAGCGTTATGTCAACCCCCTGATACAAATCCATCAGTTCCATTTCCAGGGCGGCATAGTCCTGTTCGTGGCCTTCTTCCAAGCGGATTTCCAGGGTATGCGCAATTTCTCCGGCCTGCGCCTCCATTTCCCGCGCCGCCTCCTGAAAAAAGTGATGGGTAATCACAATTACAGAACCAAACAAGCACAACAGCAACACGGCGCACAGCACAACCACGCGAAAAAAGAGTGACTTATACCATGGCACGCGCATGTGCGCTGCAAACAATTCTCTGGGTTGGCTTGTCATGGGCGGACTCGCTCCTTCATATCTCCGGTATGACGGCGCCATCGAGAACGCGCATGATCTCCTTGACGTCTTCCCACGTCTTCCGCTTGTCTTTTTCGTTGCGAAGCAAATAGGCCGGGTGATAGGTCACACGCAGCGGAATGTTGTGATAATTGTGCCATACGCCGCGCAACGCTTTTATGGGTTGGGTGGTCTTGAGCAATGTCTGCGCCGCCGTGGCGCCCAGCGCACAAATAACTTTGGGCTGAATCAAGTCCAGCTGCCGCAACAAATAGGGTTCGCACTGCACCACCTCTTCCGGCGTCGGCTTTCGGTTGCCCGGCGGACGACACTTGAGCACATTGCAAATAAACACATCGTCCCGGGACAGTATCATGCCCTTGACAATGATGTCCGTCAACAGGCGACCTGCCCGCCCGACGAAAGGACGTCCCTGTCGGTCTTCTTCTGCGCCCGGCGCCTCGCCCACAAACACCAGCGATGCTTTCGGATGGCCTTCCCCGGGCACAGGGCTGTTGCGACTTTCCCCAAGGGAACACCTGACGCACTGTGCGACCTCCGTCGCAACATCTTCCAGGCTATCCTTTTCCTCTGCTT
>SKQZ01000476.1 GCA_007118765.1 Candidatus Hydrogenedentota bacterium | reverse complement strand
CCGAAGATTTCCAGATCATTCACATAACTCTGCTGGTTTCGGAAATCGTAGGTGATTACGTTGTTGACAATAGGCAGCGGCTCCTGAGACATGACTATGAGATGGTTTCGATGTTCAATCACGAGGAAATAGCTTGCATCAAAGTCCAGCGTGCAACATGAAAAAGCGTCTGTTATAAATTCTATAGCGCCGTTGTTGTGCAACAAGGCGGCTGTCCGGCACACGGGAACGCCGTCGGGCGTCTTGCGCAGCGACACCAATACCCAGTCCACTACCGAAGGCGGGTATCCAGCATTACCAGACGCCACGACGCCTTGGGAGTCGTAATCATCGCCCTCATTGCCGTTATAAAACCACGGCGCCGCATGATATGGTTGTCCTGGAAGCGTATAGTGTGGGCCGGAAACGCCATCGTTATAGGTTTGGCCGGGCAGCATGCGCGCATTATTTAAGTCGTGGCGCATGGGCAGGAGGTAACTTGCCGCCCCACCCGGGTCAATGGCAGCGCCCTCGAGATACACATAGGCTTCAATATCAACGCACGGTATGTTAATCGTGACGGTGTCTAAGGTAACTGCGGCAGATTGCGCTAACGCCCTGCCTTCCAGTATTACCCCGGTATTTAATGTGATTGATTCCTGCGCCAGTATGTTTCCCTTGAAGGAAGAAGTGGTTCCCAGTGTCGCCGAAGAGCCGACCTGCCAAAAGATATTCGCAGCCTTGGCGCCGTTGATTAAGATGACCTCGGTGTCTGTCGCTGTAGTGAGCGTCGAGCCTATCTGGATGATAAAAATCGCATGGGGGTCGCCCAGAGCGTCAAACGTGACATTTCCCGCTGACAGCGCGACCGAGGATGCGTTGTTGTAGAGACACGGGTACAGCGTCAGCGCGCTTATATCTCCCGGCAAAGATATGGGGTTTTGGCGGCCGGCGGTGTCGTTAAAGGCGGCAGTCAAATCAAGTTTCGCTTGCAATGCCACAGGATCATTGCCTGTGTACTCCTGCCCGTTCAGTATTCCGGGAGGGAATCCAGTCACTGCTGTGCCCGGACTCACACCCAAGTCTCCGGTTACAATACTGGGGCCGGTGTTGGTAACTGTTGAACTTGCCAGAACGGCAAATGCGGCGGTTGATCCCAAGTCTACCGGGGGCTGAGGATCACATGCCGGGGGCTGGGCGACCGATTGAGGAAGGATGACTGTAAGCAGCACTATCAAGCAGGTCAGCGTGGTTCGTGAGTATCCACCTGCAACGCTACTCTGCGCCACAGCTGTCGAAACAGCAACTCCAACCCTCAGGGGGTGTGGGATATACATCTTGAGGCTCCTCTTGTTTCATTCTTTACATGCACATCGGTATGTTGCCACGTCCACATAGATATCAGGCAAACAACAGGTAAAACTTTGGTAAAGAATGCGTGGGTTGTGAAACGACAGGAGCGCCGGGCGAACAGCTGGCGTACCACGCCGCTGACGGATCGCAGCCTTATTTCCTGGATATCCCGCCGCGGTCCCTGCTTCCGAAAATACCTTGAAGATTCATCCTGAGCGCGTCGGGGTTATCCGAAGCCCATTCGGCGGCCTCGAGCGTAACAATCTTTTTTTTCACAAGGACGACCAGCGCCATGTTGAAGGTTTGCATGCCATCCTCCTCACCGTCCGCAATGGCGTTGGGAATACGCTCGATTTCATTGTCGCGAATGAGTGAGGCAATGCCAGGATCGTTAAACATCACCTCGACGGCGGGCACGCGCCCCTTGCCGCTTGCGTCAGGGATAAGTCGTTGCGAAACGATAGCGCCAAGTTGGAGCGCAAGTTGCGAGCGCACCTGGGCGTGCTGGTCCGTCGGGAACATGTCCAGAATACGGCTGATGGTCATCATCACATTGGTGGTGTGCAGCGTGCTGAACACGAGGTGGCCGGTTTCAGCGGCTCCCAGGCATGCCTGAAAGGTTTCCGCGTCGCGCATCTCGCCTATAAGAATTACATTGGGGTCTTCGCGCATGATGGCGCGCAGTCCCGTTTTGAAATCCATGGTGTCAATGGAGACTTCCCGCTGCCCCACACTGCATTCCTTGTCCGTGTGTAAATACTCGACCGGGTCTTCAAGCGTCAGGATATGCCCCTGGCGCGTTGCGTTGACGCGGTCAATAAGCGCTGCCAGCGTGGTTGATTTGCCGCTGCTTGTCGTGCCGGTGACCAACACCAATCCTCGCGGCAGCGAAGCAATCCGTTCCATCGCCTTTTCGGGCAGATGGAGCGATTGAAAATCCGGAACGTTGTTTTTGACGTATCGAAGCGCTATCGCAATGGTACCCCGCTGCCGGTAACAGTTGATGCGAAAGCGTCCCAACTCCGCGATACTTGCCGCAAAATCTGCGTCGCCTGTCTCGAGAAACACCTGCTTCTGTTGTGGACTCATGATCTCATCCAGAAAACGCGCCATGTCGGCTTCCGTCAAAAGCCGTATGTCGGTGAATCTTAACACCCCTTCGATGCGGATGGCCGGTGGTCTGGCAACTTTCAGGTGGATATCGGACGCCCCGTTGTCCAACGCGTACGACAAGATACGCCGCAGAGTCAGTTCTTCGGCGGCGTGTTTGGTTTTGTCAGAATACTTTGGCGCTTCCACAGGCCGACGCTTTCCTTGGCCCTTGCGGCATATCGGGGGGAGGCGGCAATACCGCCGCCTCCCCTCGGGTGTTACTCAAATGTCCTTTTCAAGTCTTCGAATGCATGCATCACCCCATCTTTGACATTCTCCCAACTGTCGGCGCCTGCGGCTCTCAACTCGTTCATCTTGACGGAAGCAGCGTCCATTTTGATCTTCGCTTCCGCGAGCATTCTGTCTGCCTCCACCTTGGCTTCTCCCGTCGCTTCGGCGGCCCGCTGCTGCAATTCCGTGTACATGACTGAAAACCGGTCCATTTGACTTTGCATCGCAGTCATATATTCGTTCCGATTGTTTATGGCGGCGTCACCAGCGGCATTTGCCGTATCCACGGCGTCCAGTTTTGAGACGGTAAGATTCATTTCCGAGACGGCGTCGGCGCCCTTTGTCGGATGTCCCGTCACTTCAACCGTAAAATCGCCAAGGGCAGCATCATTCGTGGCGTTGAACACCAACTCAATGTCTGTAATATCGCGCGAGATTTCTGGGTTGGCCGGGGTGAATGTCACCCCTGTGGGCAATCCGGAAAGTTTCAGTGAGACATCTTCGCTGAAATTATCTCCCCGATTGATATCGACTGAAACCGTCTTGCTCTCGCCCTGGTTCAGGGAGAATGACGGCAGTGCCAAACTGAAAGTGTCATCAGTCTGGCCTATCCTTTCTTTCACGGGCGGGTCGGCGGCGCCGGGACCGCCCGAAGTGCCCTGATTACAGCCCGCGAGGGCTACGACTGTCGCCAGGAAAATAGCGACCCACACACATTTCTTTTTCATATCCAATCATCCTTTCCAGTTGTTCAGGAACTTGACTCTTGCGCGCATGCGCAAGCGCTTCCGGTCCTGCCGATTCTTTGGCGCTGCTGTG
>SKQZ01000379.1 GCA_007118765.1 Candidatus Hydrogenedentota bacterium | reverse complement strand
GTGGATATTGAGCGGGCCGGACGCAAGACAAAAGTGCATATTTTTACGCCTCAACCTGCGTATGCCATCGGGCAAAAGGGTGACCGGGTAGAAAAACTGCGCAAGGAACTTGAGACGCTTACCGGCCATGAAGTGGCGGTAAATATCGCCGAAGTGGTGGTTGCCGATTTGTGTGCCCAGCTCGTGGCGGAACGATTGGCTTCCCAGCTGGAAAGACGCATTTCATTTCGTCGTGCCATGAAAAAGGCCATGCAGAACACCATGCGCCTTGGCGCGAAGGGCATTCGAATTCGTGTTGCAGGGCGTTTGAACGGTGCGGAAATCGCACGTTCGGAGCAATCCCGTGACGGCAGTGTGCCGTTGCACACATTGCGTGCGAACGTAGATTACGGCGCTGCCGTAAGCAGAACGACCTACGGCGCCATTGGCGTGAAAGTATGGATTTATCATGGCGACGTGATGCCCGGCGAGCGCGTGGAACACATCGGCGGCGATAAGAATGCACGCCGTCCGGATGGCCGCGGCCCGCGCGATGACCGCGGCGGCCGGGGTGGTCGTGGTGGTGGCCGCGGCGGCGGTGGCCGGGGCGGCCGGGCACGGAGTAGTGCAAACGAAAGCGGCGCCGCAGCGCCAAAAGCGAATGCAGGCGTTGAGAAATAAACATGAGCGCTTTTATGCGCGTCTATTTGGAGAAATGAAGTTATGTTGATGCCAAAGCGTGTTAAATTCCGCAAACAACAGCGTGGCCGCCGTAGCGGCGCTGCTAAAGGCGGTTATACCCTTGAAGAAGGCGAGTATGGTTTAAAGGCCGTGCAGGATGGTTGGATTACGGCGCGACAGATAGAAGCGGCGCGTGTTGCCATCACACGCCATTTGAAACGTGGCGGCAAGGTGTATATCCGGATTTTCCCTGATAAGCCAATTACCAAGAAGCCCGCGGAAGTGCGCATGGGAAAAGGCAAAGGGGCGCCGGAAGCATGGGTTGCCGTTGTCAAGCCCGGCCGTGTTATGTTTGAAATTGGAGGCGTTGCAGAACCGCTGGCCAAGGAAGCCATTCGCCTTGCAGGATTTAAATTGCCAATCAGAACCAAGTTTGTATCGCGTGCGTAATTGGATGCGTGACGCAGCAACATGGGAGTAAGTGACCGTTGAGAGCAAAAGAAATTCGAGAAATGAGTAACGATGCGTTGATGAATCTGCTTTCAGAGCGACGCGACGATATCGTGAACTTCAGGTTGCAGTTGACGACCGGAGTAGTCGAGAACTGCCGGCGCGCCCGCGAAGCGCGGCGTGATATTGCACGGATAAAGACGATTCTCAGGGAACGTGAAAACATCGCGGCGAAAGGGAACAGTGAATAATGACGACGGACGTAAAACAAGAACAGGAAGTACAGCGCGGCAACCGTAAAGAACGCGTGGGAATCGTCATCGGCACAGCCATGGACAAAACCATCACCGTCGCTTCACGCCGACTGAAGGTGCATAAACTATACAAGAAAGCATTGCGACAAACGAAGAAGTTTAAGGCTCACGACGAAACCGAAACGTGTCAAGTGGGCGATCTGGTAAGAATTCGAGAAACACGACCGCTGAGTAAAACCAAGCGCTGGCGTTTGGTGGAAGTGATTAAACGCGCAGAATAGCGCTGTAGGAAACGGACATGATTCAGATATATTCAAAGTTGAACGTAGCCGACAACTCGGGCGCACGGCAATTGCGTGTTATCCAGGTGATGGGCGGTTCAAAAAGACGGTATGCCGGACTGGGTGATATTGTCACGGCCAGTGTGCGTGAAGCGTTGCCCAATGCCGCCATCAAAAAGGGAGACGTGGTGAAAGCCGTGGTCGTGCGTGTAAAGCACGATACGCCCCGTGCGGACGGCACGGTCATTCGCTTCGACTCAAATGCCGCCGTCATCATAACGCCCGAGAAACAGCCCCGGGGCACCCGAATTTTTGGCCCCGTACCACGCGAGTTGCGCGAAGGCGGTTTCCTGCGCATTATGTCTCTGGCGCCCGAAGTGCTATAGGAAGGAAACACCTTATGTATATCAGAAAAAAAGACACGGTACTCGTAACACGGGGGCGTTATAAAGGACGCACCGGACGCGTGTTGGAGGTGTATCCCAAAAAAGACAAACTGCTGGTGGAAGGCGTGAACATCCGCAAGCATCACACCAAACCCGGACGCGAAACGCAGACGGGCGGCATCGTATCCCGGGAAGCGCCGATTCATGTCTCCAATGTCATGCCGTGGTGTGAGTCAGCGAAAAAGCCTTCCAAAATTATTATGAAAAGATTGAGTGACGGCAGTCGTGTTCGGGTATGGAAAATTACAGGTGAAACATTGGACTGATGCGCCTGGCCGAGTTCGGCAGGCCAAATTGACGGTGACGCGCCTCAAACATTGCAATGAGCGCGTCGGGAGATAAACACAGTGGCCGCAAGATTAAAAGAGATTTACAAAAACGAAGTGATCAAAGCGCTGCGTGACGAATTCAACTATGAGAACGTCATGCAGGTGCCCGCACTCGAAAAAATTGTCGTGAATATGGGCGTGGGCGACGCCACCGCTGATCCAAAACTTATGGATGCCGCTGTGGCGGAACTGGCCCTTATTACCGGCCAGAAGCCGGTGATTCGCAAGGCGCGCAACTCCATTTCGAACTTCAAACTGCGCGCAGGCGTCAATATCGGATGCATGGTCACCATGCGTGGCGAGTATATGTGGGAATTTGTCGATCGCCTGTTCAACGTCGCCATACCCCGTATCAGAGACTTTCGCGGGCTGTCCCCGAAAAGCTTCGATAAGTTTGGCAATTATACGCTGGGTGTGCGCGAACAGACCATCTTCCCCGAGGTGGACCTTGATAAAGTGACGCGCGTACGCGGCATGAACATAACCTTTGTAATCAAGAATTCAAATTCAGCGGAAGAGAGCAGAGCATTGCTGAGGCATCTCGGCATGCCTTTTGCCAATTGAACGCTTTGCACTGAAGCGTGCGTGATGCGCGCCGAACAGAAGGTATACAGCATTGGCTAAAACAAGCAAAATCGAGAAGATGAAGCGCCAGCAACGACTAGCGGCCAAGTACCATGAGAAACGGGAAGCCTTGAAGGCCGTTATCAAGGATACGGAACGCCCCATGGAAGAACGTATGGCGGCGAGCCGCCAGCTCGCCAAGTTGCCGCGCAATTCAAGCCCCGTAAGACACCGCAATCGCTGCAATTTGTCGGGGCGGCCCCGTGGTTATTTACGGAAATTCGGGTTGTCACGCATCGCGTTGCGCGACCTTGCGCATGAAGGCAAAATCCCGGGTGTTACGAAGTCCAGTTGGTAGGCGCAACGTAGAAACAAGGAAACAAGACGCTATGTCAATGAGTGATCCAATTGCCGATATGCTGACGCGCATTCGCAACGGTCTGCAAGCCGGAAAAACGACGGTGGATGTGCCCCGATCAACACTGAAAATCGCAGTCTGTGAGGTGTTGAAGGAACAGGGGTATATCGAAGACTTTCAGGTGTCCGAAGCGCCCGCACCCGGGAT
>SKQZ01000275.1 GCA_007118765.1 Candidatus Hydrogenedentota bacterium | reverse complement strand
CTTGAGATGGCGTAAGATGCGCAGGCGCAACAGGAAGCCGGTGAAATTTGCGGGTTAATGCGAGAAACAGACGCTGTTATACACGGGCATTACACATATGTTCAGGGATCCCGCAAGATTAAAAAGACGGAAATCATGGTTGTAATCTACACATGACCCGCCCAGATACGCCGTAAAAACATCAGGCCATACTTGGGTAATAAATGGCGTTGAGGGTAGTCACGCAGAATTCGCCAAAGGCGACCGGGCTTCAAGTAAAATGTGCGGTACGCTTTATCGGTATAATAGGCTATGGTGACGTCATCTTCAGATGAAAGATTCACAGGTATCAGCCTGTAGTCCATTTCCGTATAAGGCGCCGCGGCGATCTTTTCCGGCCAGCGCTCTTCCACAAATCGCTGTATGGGCGTATTGGGAAAAGGCGTGACACGGAAGAAAGAGGCAATATGTAACTTTGATTCAGCCGCCACCCGTATGGTTTCCTCCATTTCGGCGGCGGTTTCAGTTGGAAATCCCAACATGACAAAACCGTTGGTAAACACGCGTTTCTCAGCGCACAACCTTACGGTGTTGAGATACTTGGATATGTCCAGATTTTTGGATATTAGCGCTTGTATACGTGGTGCGCCGGATTCCAAGGAAAGTGCTGTGTAGTACATGCCCGCCGTTACGAGTGCATCCACACTTTCGTCATCAAGCAAATCGGCGCGGTTAGCATTGGGAAACGCCATTTTTACCGGCCCCATCGTTTTACAGAGATGTTCTGAAAAGGCAATAACCCGCTTTTTGTCAAGGTTAAAGCAATCATCCAGGTATTCAATTTCTGTGCCGCCGGTTTGCTTGAGCGCATAAGCAGCTTCTTCAACCATGCGTTCGGCTGAATGTGCACGCCATTTGCGTCCATGGGTGTTGTGACAGTAGGTGCAACCAAAAGGACACCCCCGGCTGCTCAAGAGACTTACATATTTACGGTGGGGTATGGGCGCCATCGTTGGCAATGGCCAGATTTTTCGGATGTCAGGCAACAAGTCATAAGCGGGCATGGGCAACGTGTCCAAATCATCAATGCGTGGCAGCGTGCCCGGATTCTCGACAACGACACCCTCGTCATTACGCCAGATGATACCCGGAATATCTGCCATGTCACCGCCTTCAATATATGCGCGCAGGATATGTTCCATGGCAATTTCGCCCTCACCAACAACACCGACGTCTGCTGTGGTGGCTGCCACCGCTTCCATGCCAAGGGCGCTGACGTGCGGGCCGCCCAGCACCAACAATGCATCCGGTAGTGCAGCACGTATGCTCTGCGTTAGTACTGGTAACGCATAAGCAGAGGGGGTCATGTAGCCCAAACCGACAATATCCGGCTCAAAATCCACAATGTGGGAAACGAGCTGTTCTGCGTCCCATCCCTGTGCTCGTTGATGTACAACCACAATCTCAAGGTTGAAACGTTCACGTACCCATGCCGCTATGTACAATAGTCCGAGGGGAGGGGACACATATACAAATGGACCAGGAGGCGCCACCCATGCTAACAAAAGTCGCTTTTTGCCCGTCATCGCATTTTCTTCTAAACCGCTTGTCTCATGTTATTTCAATGTTCTTCAACCAAAAAGTTGCTACGAAAGGCGTTCGTTTGGTTTTGATCTTGAATAGGTTAACGTATTCTTTTTTGTGAGTCGCCGGTACAGGTGGTAGAGACCGAATAACTCCCTGTTACACATTTATTTTTATTATGACTCATCGCATTGTTCCGGGGTTTCAACTCAACAACATAAAGAGATATACCAGTGCTTTTTCCAAGATAACAGGCAGGAAGGCGGGTTATGCTGCGTTTGACGTGATGTTCAGACCGTAGGGTGGGCGCTTCTGTGGGATAAGGGGCGGGTATTGTTCTTTATTAAGTCTTCTGCATTGCCTTTGCACAAACAACCCGCGCCGGCGCAGGCCGTCAAAGGTATCGGAAAACTATGAAGGCGCGTCAATGCATGCCTATTGTTGCCGTCGGTTGGCGGCCTTTTGTGTCATGCGCGCGATATCCTTGCGCGTGAAACATGCGGAGGTGCATCTGCGACAGCGTTCGGGCAAGTCTCCTGTTGCCACGCGCTGCAGAAGCGTGTGTAATGCCGTATGATTTATGACTTCGTTTAAATTATCCGTTGCCGCATTGCCGACGGTCAAGTCCTCAAGGGAATCAAAACAGCACACGGAGATATTGCCATTGGTTTTAATGTCCATATTGCCGCGCCACAACTCACTACAGGCCTGTTTTGAGATATCTGAATCCACAGCACCAAGTCCCATTTGCGGCGATATTTTTACATGATCAACAATGGCACGCCATTCTTCTTCGAAGCGGCAGATGCGGTCTTCATGCATTTCGTTCATTACAAGTGCGAGATTGAGTGTTTGGCCGGGGCCCTTTCTGGCGGCAAAAGCGCGGACATTTTCCGCGACCTCATCGTACTCAACGCCCCGATAACGTCGGGCACTTTCTACGTCCGGCTCAATGGATACATTCAACACATCGAGCGGGCTCGCAGCCAGCCGTTCAAGCAACTCGCCCTCAAGCAGGGTACCGTTGCTGAACATATACACCAGCCGTCCGCTGTTGGACGCATATTCAATCATGTCTATGATGCGGGGATGCATCAATGGTTCGCCAATGCCGGCAAGACACACCGTCTCAATACTGCGGGGCGCTTCATCAATTATTTTGGTGAACAATGCCCAATCCATGAAAGTGGGCCGGGCGCCCGTCCAGTTCTTGTCTTTGCCGCGTGCGCAATATTCACAGGTCAAGTTACAGACGGCGGCCGGTTCTATGGTCATGCTTATCCATCCGGCAATACGTGGAATGCCCAGATGGAAATGGAGCATGTTTCTGGCTGTGAGGTATAAGGAACGGGGCGTGCGTATTTTTTCAAATATCCAACGCGCCTGCTTGCCTGACTTCAAATAGAACACAGCACCCAACCATATCAGGGGCCATATCACAGCCTTTTGTATGAGTGTATTCAACATGGCGTTTTACTTTATGGCAGCGGCGCCGCCGTTTCATCTTGCAAAACGTTCGCATAGGCAACCTGTCTTTCCGGCCAACTGCTCTTGGAAAACAGACAGGGGCGTCAAGGCAAATGACGAAAAAGTGTCTTGCGAGTAACGGGGGGCGCAGGTTTGAACGAAGAAATCGTGTAAGGCCGTATCCCAACGGAAGACGCGCATATATAATACCGGTTTGAACGCCGTGTTGTCCAGAGAAATGTTTCCGCCCCCATGGCTCAGGTTCCCGTGGCGGTGAGATGGGTGTGCAGCAAATGCGGCCAATACGGGATGTTTGCCATTGATGTTGGCCGGGGGTGGGAAGTGGGAAGGCGAAGTGCTATGGCAGGCCGGCCCCGAGAATGCCGCGCACTTTCTCCGCGAGTTCCTGGGGCGTAAAGGGCTTGCCAATGAAGTGTACACTGTTGCCGAGTACCCCGTGATGGGCAATTACATCATCGGTATAGCCGGACATAAACAACACATGAAGGTCGGGGAGTATTTGTTGCAATTGTT
>SKQZ01000338.1 GCA_007118765.1 Candidatus Hydrogenedentota bacterium | reverse complement strand
CGCATCACTGCCGCCCGCACCAGCTGCCCCGCGTCGTCAAGGGAAAGCAGTATCGCCCGCAACACCCGCGACCATGCGGCAAATCGGGCCGTTCCGCGTGAGCCCACAGCGACCACACGCCCCAACCGCGGGGCCAGCCGCAAGCCGGCAACGCCGATGACAAACTCCATGTACAAGGCAATGACCATGGCAAAAACAATCAATGCCAAATCGAGGCGCAACTCCCATAAGGCGCGGCCCACCGTGCTGCCCGGCAAGTTGTCAAGGTGTTGTTGCCGTATGTATTCAAAGCAAAAATGAACCCCAACAACCACCAGAAGCCAAAAGAGACTGACAAATGCACTTAACACAACGGCCAGCCCAATATAGGCCGCAATAAACGCCCGGCTCTCGTCATGGTTGATAATCCATGTACGAAGCGATGTGACATTGGAAGCAGTTTCAGTTGATTTCATGATAAAGACATTCTACCCAACACAGTGCCTAAAGACAAGCCGTACTGTTTCACATTCGCAATACGACGCTGTAATATGCTAAACTTTTATGGATGTCCCGCCTGTACGTTCGGCTATTCTACGGGCAAGATCCGAGCGACGTAATTGTCGCCAACCATGACGGCCGCACGGCGCAACGGCGCAACGGGCACGTTTCACGCGCCCATTTCATTCCGATAAAGAAAGGAACAACGGTGTCTCAAACATCAGATACATCCAACACCACCAAGACAGGGAACCATATTGTCATTGACTTGGAACGTTGCAAAGGGTGTTACCTCTGCATCACAGCCTGTCCCCATGACCTTATCGAAAAAAGCGAACACCTCAACAGTACCGGATGTTATCCCGCACGTCCCTGCGCCTCCGCGGAAATCCGTTGTACGGCTTGTGGTCTGTGTTGGCAGGTATGTCCCGATGTCGCCATTGAAGTATTCAAGAAACAAAAGGAGACCGGTGCATGAACGCGACGGCAACCACTGCAGAAAAGCGCACAGGTACCCCCACATTGATGCAGGGCAACATCGCCCTTGCTGAAGGGGCCGTACAGGCGGGGTTACGCTGCTACTTCGGCTATCCCATAACACCGCAGAACCAGATACCGGAATATCTGTCTGCGCGACTGCCTGAAACCGGCGGGGTATTCGTGCAGGCGGAAAGCGAACTGGCCAGCATCAACATGGTGTTGGGCGCTGCCGCCACCGGAGCACGGGTGATGACGAGCTCATCGGGGCCGGGCATCTCGTTGATGCAGGAGGGCATTTCCTTTCTTGCCGGCGATCAACTGCCCTGTGTAATTGCCAACATTATGCGCTCCGGTCCGGGACTGGGGGGCATCAAGCCCACGCAAGGGGACTATTATCAAGCCACGCGCGGCGGCGGCCACGGCGATTATCACACCCTTGTGTTGGCGCCTGCGAACGCCCAGGAAATGTTTGACCTGACCTACAAGGCGTTTGACCTGGCCGATACATATCGTAATCCGGTGTTGATTCTGGCCGATGCCATCCTCGGCCAAATGAAGGAACCGGTCATACCCGAACCGCCATATCCCAGGTTGGAATTGGATAAAGACTGGGCGCTAACGGGCGCCAACAATCGCCCGGCCCGCAATATCCGCAGCATGTATCTCGAAGGCGATGACCAAGAGCAACACAATTACGTTCTGCAGGAAAAATATGACCGCGTAAGACAAGAAGTGCCCATGTGGGAACAAATGGATACAGACGATGCTGATTTTGTTGTCGTCGCGTTTGGAACATCCGCGCGCATTGCTTCGTCGGCTGTGCGATTGGCCCGCGCCGAAGGCCTGCGTGTGGGACTGTTTCGGCCCATAACGTTGTTCCCGCTGCCGGAAGAAGCGTTGCGGGAAATGGCCGCGAAAGTAAACGGACTGCTCGTGGTGGAAATGAACCTTGGGCAAATGGTCCACGATGTTCGCGCCATCCTCGGCCCTGACAAGCCCGTGTCATTTCACGGACGACCGGGCGGCGGTGTGCCCACGGTACGGGAGATTTTGGAAAAGATTAAGGAGAACATGGTATGACAGTCAACAAGACTTTGGGACGGCCCGAATCGTTGTGCGATGTGCCCACGCTGTATTGTGGCGGATGTGGTCACGGCGTGGCACACAGACTTACTGCCGAGGCAATTGACCATTTCGGCTTGCGCGGCAGTGCCGTGGGCATTGCGCCGGCCGGGTGCAGCGTGTTGCTCTATAAGTATTTCGACATTGATACCATTGAATCGGCACACGGACGCGCCCTGGCAGTGGGCACCGGCATGAAACGGGCAAACCCCGACCTCTTCGTTCTTACCTATCAAGGTGATGGCGATCTGGCCAGTATCGGCATGTGTGAAACGATTCATACTGCCAACCGCGGCGAGAGCATAACCGCCGTATTCATAAATAACGCCGTATACGGCATGACCGGCGGCCAAATGGCCCCGACCACACTGCCAGGCCAACGGACGACAACCACGCCCGCAGGTCGCGATATCGCGCGGGAAGGCGCGCCGATTAAAATGGCCGAGATGATGGCCGGATTCGACGGCGTCGCCTACAGTGAACGGGTCGCGTTATATGACCCGCGGCAGATACGGCGTGCACGCAAGGCGGTGTTCAAGGCGTTTGAAGCGCAAATCACCAATTCCGGCCTGGGGTTTGTGGAAATACTGGCGCCCTGTGTGACCAATCTGAAAATGACGCCAGACAAGGCCCAACAGTGGGTGATAGACGAACTGTGCGCCACCTTTCCGCTGGGTGTATATAAAGACCGATTGCCAACCGAGAACCAAGCAACAACACCGGCCGCCGCCACACAGACAGCAACGGCCGAATGTGGGAGTGTAACTCATGCAGACTGAACTATTAATGGCAGGATTTGGCGGTCAGGGCATCTTGTTCTTAGGCGATTTGGTAGCGCGGACCGCCATGGCCCAAGGCATGCATGTAACCTATATGCCCACCTATGGCGTCGCCATGCGCGGCGGCACGGCAAACTGTGTGGTTATCATGTCTGACGAACCCATTGGCTCGCCGGTGATGAACGAACCCGATGTGGCTTTGATTCTCAACCAACAGTCGTTTGACAAATTCCAGCCGGTTATCAAGAAGGGCGGCATGATTGTGGCCAATTCCGCCATGGTTTCCCCCGATACATTCACACGGAATAACGACCTGAAACTGGTTATGACATCTGCCACGGACATTTCGCGCGAGGTCACCGGACGTGAGCAATCCACGAACATGGCCGCGCTCGGTGCATGGCTCGCCACGGATGACACCTTGTCCATTGAGACGGTGGAGGAAACACTCCGCGCAAACCTTCATCCGAGCAAACATGCCTTGCTGGAACCCAATATTGAGACAATTCGCGCCGGCATGGCCGCCGTGACGAGTGCCGCAACAACAGCATAAACACCTCATTTTGAACAGATTATACCGCACCTGTTTTACTTGAGGTCGGTCTCTTTCGGCTGTGAAGATTGTGATTCCCCATATCTACGCTGAAAGGTGTGGGGCGACATACCGCGGTAGCGCTTGAATAGTTTGCAGAAGTGGGCTGAATCGTAGTAGCCCAGTGCATGGGCGACATCGGT
>SKQZ01000390.1 GCA_007118765.1 Candidatus Hydrogenedentota bacterium | reverse complement strand
TTACACCATAACCTACAACGTGACCGATGCCGAGGGCAACGCTGCGGACGAGGTCACGCGCACGGTTGTGGTGGACGACACCATACCGCCGGTCATCACGTTGAATGGCGAGGCACTCGTAACCCTTGAGTGCGGCGTAGACACCTGGACTGATCCGGGTGCAACCGCGGATGACGTGTGCGATGGCGAACTCACCGGCGCGATTGTCGTGGGCGGTGATGCAGTAGATCCCAACGTTGCCGGCACCTACACCATAACCTACAACGTAAACGATGCGGCGGGCAACGCTGCGGAGGAAGTCACACGCACGGTCGAAGTGGAAGACACTCTGGCGCCGGATATTACGCTCACCGGCGACAATCCACAGATTATCGAGTGTGGCGACCCCTATGAAGAACTCGGCGCTACCGCCACCGACGACTGCGACGGCGACCTCACGGGCGACATCGTGATTGATGACAGTGATGTTGATACCGCAAATGTCGGCGCCTATATCGTGACTTACAACGTGACTGATGTGGTGGGCAACGCTGCGCCCGAGGTCACGCGTACGGTCGAGGTGGTGGACACAACACCGCCTGAAATTGCGTTGGGTACGTTTGATCCCGCTGCCTATGAGGACAATTACCTGCTTCACGAATGTGGCGCGCCCTTCGTGGAACCCGCCGATTTCGAAGCCTTTGATATGTGCGACGGCTCGGAAACAACTATATCATCGGCACTTATTGACGGACAGCTTAGTATTGTTGCTTATGCCTGGTCCGTTTACGGCGATGCGGAACTGGACTGGCACGATGTGGCGGCGCGCGAAGCGGTTCTTGTGGACTATGACGCATTCACAACGATACCCGGCGATTACCTGCTGTATTACGTTGCACAGGACAGCGAAGGCAATATGTATCCTGAACTGGATGAGCATGACTTGCCGCCTGTATATCAAGATGAAGGCAATGGCGCCGGCGGCAGAACATTCCTGGACGAGGACGGTAATTTCGTGCCGGAAGTGAACTTTGCACGATTAGTGCGTGTTGCCGACACCACGCCGCCTGTGATTACGTTGCTGGGTGACGCGACAGTCATAGTCGAATGCGGCAGCCCCTATGATGACGCGGGCGCGACTGCATGGGACGACTGCGACGGCGATCTGACGGGTGACATAGTGACGATAGACCCGGTGGATATTGATGCCGTGGGCATATACACGGTGATCTACAATGTCGCGGACAGCGAAGGCAACGTGGCGGATGAAGTTACTCGCACCGTGGACGTGCGCAATACATCCACCCCGGTGATAACACTGATTGGCGACGCGGACATCATTCTTGAATGCGGCGTAAACACCTATACCGAAGCAGGCGCCGAGGCGCTGGACGAATGCTACGGCGACATAACAGAAGACATTGTGATTGGCGGCGATGTGGTGGATCCAGACACTGTGGGTACATACGTTGTCACCTATGATGTGACGGACGCAGACGGTAATGTGGCCGTTACCGAAACGCGAACCGTCGAGGTGACGGATACCGTCGCGCCTGAGTTAACACTGGGCGACTTTGATCCTGCTCAGTATGACGTCGACGGATTCCTGCTGCACCCTCAAGACGCGCCGTTTGTGGAGCCTGGAGCATTTCAAGCATCAGATGACTGTTATGGTGTGGAAGACACGATTGAGGACATCTTTATTGAAGGCCAGCTCAGCATTATTGCGCGAGCATGGGCGCTGTATGCGGACGGCTCGCTGCAATGGATAGATGAGACAAACCGCATTGCACATCTGCTGGACTATGATGACTTTGTGTCCGAACCGGGCGATTATCTGCTTTACTATGTGGCACAAGACGGCGTGGGCAATATGTATCCGGTGCTGGATGAACATGACTTGCCGCCCGTATACGATCCCGACGATGGCAGTGCGGATTATTTGGACGGCGAGGGCAATCTGGCCGTTGATTTTGCACGCTTGGTTCGGATTGAAAATGGCGGCCCATTGCCTGCGCCTTCGCCCTTCGATATTGCCGGTACATTGTATGACAATTTTGATCAGTATGACTTAAACGGCGACGGTGTCTTGGATGAGGATGAGCTGGCAGCCGCATACGCACACATAATCGCGGAGCTTTATCCAGACCTGGACAAAGAAACCTTTGATGAGACGGTGCGTTATCTCTCCAATGGGACCAACATGGTGTCGGCAACGCAGTTGCAACGGTTCCTTGAGGAGCACGATGCGCCCTGCGACCCGGATACCACGCCGCCAATCGTCATATTCCGTGACAGCATCGAACTTGCGCTGGACGAAGACCGTCAGGCATCGCTGTTTACGGAAACGGCGCTTTACGGCACCGCGGCAATTTCTTACCTGTACGACAATTGTCTGGGACGCGGCTCGGATAACCTTGACGCCTTTGTCATTGAAGCCTCCCAAGACACCTTCGACTGTACCGATTTGGGTGATGTCCCGGTCGTCATAACCGTGTACGACGACGCCATGAACGCCACCAACGGCACCGTCATGGTCAATGTGACCGACCCGGATGCAGTATGCGACGACATTGATACGGGGTGCGGTTGCCTGCCGGGATGCGGCCAGCAACGCACCGCCGATGACTATCGCAAAATGTTGGGCGACTGGCTACTGCTTGGCCTTACGTTGACCAGTATGTTTGCCATGTCATTACGCAAAAAACCATGATCACCGGTGCTGTTTGAGGGCAACGGACGACGCTTTGTGTCGCGGATGCTGCGTGAAACACGCGGCATCCGCGGCAGTATCCGCTGAATACGGTGTAAGATGAACTCCGTAAAATATGTGATAGTAAGGACGGGCATTGCGTGCGTTGCACTGAGTGTACTTTTCACGCTGTGCATCGTCTTTAATGGCGACGCAATAGTGTTGCGCTTTGCTGCGCGACACATGGAACCCGTGGACGCCGCGTCGTATCTGGCGACGGAGTCATCCCCGGTGTTGCTTGATCGCAAAGGCGCTGTCCTGTATGCGTTTCTCGCCGACGACGAACAATGGCGATTCCCCGTAACACTCGACAGTATCAGTCCCCGGCTGGTACAGGCCACACTTGCAGTGGAAGACAAACGCTTTCGTCGGCATGCGGGCGTTGACCCGCGTGCCGTGGTGCGCGCCGCCTGGCACAACCTCAAGGCCAGGCGGTATGTATCGGGCGCCTCCACATTGACCATGCAGTTGGTAAAGCAGCACACGCCCACGCCACGCACATTGTCCGGCAAGATGGAGCAGGCGTTGTTGGCAGTGCGTCTGGATGCCGCCGCAAGCAAAGACGCACTCCTCAAGGCCTATTTGAACACGGCGCCCTACGGCAGGAACCTGGTGGGCGTGGAAGCGGCGGCGCAACGTTTCTTTGGCAAGTCCAATGCAGAACTTACCCTTGCCGAGGCTGCCATGTTGGCGGGCCTGCCCAAAGCGCCCACGGCATTTGACCCGTTACGGCGCCCGGACGCGGCGCTGCGGCGACGGAACCATGTGTTGCAGCGCATGCTGCAGGAGAAGATGATTACGCCCGAGGCCCATGAAGATGCCGTTTCGCGTCCCCTTGGCGCACAGTGGCACGACTTCCCCACTCATGCCCCGCATCTTGCCATGGCGCGGAACGATGAAATACGCAAGGCAGGAGAATTTCATGTTACGCTGGATAAATCCTTGCAGGCCCGCCTTGAAAGGCTTTTGCCGCGCTATCTCAAGCAATATGACAACACCATTACCAATGCGGCCATCATGGTGGTGGACACACGCAGCGGCGCTGTCATCGCCCGCGTCGGTTCCGCCGATTTTGATAATGCCCTTATTGACGGCCAGGTGGACCTTTGCCGTGCACCACGTGCACCCGGTTCGGCGCTAAAGCCTTTTGTCTACGCCCTTGCACTTGAACAAAACAGGCTCTATCCCTCAGAAGGCCTGTTGGACAACACCCTTGATTACGGCGCCTACAATCCCGCGAACTTTGACGGTTCTTTCAGCGGCATCGTCTCGGCCACAGAGGCGCTGCAATGGTCTTTGAACGTGCCCGCCGTACAGGTGCAGCAACGCGCAGGGGTTGCAGAAACCAAACAGTTTCTTGCACGGCTTGGCATAGACACCCTCCATCGCACTGCGGATGCATACGGGCTCGGGCTGGTGCTGGGTAATTGCGAAGTGCGTTTGGAGTCCCTGGTGGAGGCTTATCTCGCGCTCGCACGTTTGGGCGAACATACGCCGCTGCGTCTGTGTGTGGAAGCGCCGCCGCCACAAGAGACGCGGGTACTGCCGGAGGGTGTCGCATTGGCGATATGGAACATGCTTGAACTGCCGTTTCCGGAAGAGCCTGCGGCCAATTTGGTGCGTATTAACCGCCGCGATACCCGCGTGGCATGGAAAACGGGGACCTCCACCGGCTATCACGACGCATGGACAGTGGCATTCAACCGGCACTATGTGGTGGGCGCATGGCTTGGAAATAATGACGGGCGACCGTCGCAACATCTCGTCGGCGCTCATGTCGCATTGCCGCTGGTGGCGCACGTGTTTCGGTCGTTGCCCGTACCGCCCACACCCGAGTGGCCGCAACAACGCCCCCATCTTCGTGAGCAACGGGTATGTGCCGACACCGGCCTACCCCCGAGCCCGTGGTGTCCGTCGCTTGTCAGCACCTGGCTGCCGCGTACGCAATATCTGCATCGCCGCTGCGACGTTCACCGTCCGGGCGCGGAGGGAACGGTGGCCGCCTATTGGCCAGGCGCCTCCCATCGTTGGGACTTGGCCCGGGTGCCCAAAGAGACAACCTCGCACCGCACGACGCCGACAACGGACAACAAACCACGGCAAGAGCGTGCCGCCACGCCCCATCGTCAAAAGCATTTGGACATTATCGCGCCGGCCAACAACGCCACCTATATCCTGACCGGTGATGACAAAGGCGACCGTATACGACTAAACACCACCAATAATGTTGTCCCCCTGCACTGGTATTACAACGACCGCTACATCGGGCGTTCCGAGCAACGAACTCCCCTTTATCTTGATCTTGCCCCGGGCGAGCATCGTGTGGCATGTATGGACAAAAACGGCAGAATTGCGACCACAACATTTACTGTGCTCCCCGGATAGATGCGGCTGATTACTTGAAGAGAACGCCCAATTTCGGTATAGTTTTGCTTGTCCGGCGCGACGCGTATTGTTGCGCTTGTTGTCAAGGGCAATTCATTCGAGGACATTGCAACTCCAGCCTGCATATATCGCCAGGGCGCATCATGTGCCTGCACATAGTCCGTCCGAGACAGGGCAAGAGGTGCGGGCACAATAAACTCTGGAAAGAAACGCAGGCTATAACGAGAACACCGGGACGACTATGCGAACCCAAAAAATTATGACTGTTTTACTCGCGCTATTGGCCTCAACCCTGCCAACCGGCACTATGTATGCGAACCCCGACGGGGCAACCATATCCGAGTCACTCGCGCAGGAATCTGTTGACATCGCTTCCGTGGGCAAGGAACTGCGCGACGCCATTTCCGCCGATCTCATTGACCTGTCCGAACTGCGTGCCGCCGTCGAAAGGCCACCCACGGGACAGGTTTTACGCCTGACACTTGAAGAAGCCCTTTATATCGCCTTGGACAACAATCCCGACATTGTCATTTCCCGGTATGAGCCTGAAAAAGCGGCGGCGGAAACGCTTGCGGCGCGCGGCGAGTTTGACCCCGTGCTCCGCCACAACCTCATGTATGCGGATACCGCCATGTCGCTGGACCAACGGGTGCGTCGTTACGCGGGGTTTTCGTCCATCAAAGCCACCAGCGTGTCCTCGGACACCATGCTGGGAGGGCGACTCCACCACGGGACACAATATGCGCTTCAGTTTGACATGAACTATGAGGAATCTTCCTTCGACAGGTTTCGCGGCGAATATGGCGGACAACTGGGGCTCACGCTCACACAGCCCCTGTTGCGCGGTTTTGGGCGGGACATCAACACCATCCGCATCCGTGCCGCAAGCAACATGCGCGACATCTCGGAAGCCCAGGTCAAACTGACCATCCTCAATACCATCGCTGAAACCATCAAGTCCTATTGGGATTTGGCGGGGGCAATGGAAGCGGTACGCGTACAGGAAGGCGCCCTGCGAAACGCGGAACGGCTGCTGGACATTAACGAGAAGCGCCGGGAAATCGGGACGGGCGCTGACATAGACGTGTTGCAGGCCAAAGCCGGCGTTGCCATGCGCCAATCAGAAGTTATTGCAGCGCATGCGCTTGTCGCTGATGCGGGAGACGTATTGAAACTCGCGCTGAATCTGGAAGACGACGGCTTGTTTTCCAGTGTGGTCGTCATACCCACGGATCGACCCAGTCCTGAACTACAGGGCGTGTTCGATATGAATGATAAGGAGGGGAGCATTGAGCGGGGCATAGAAAATGCCGTGACACAGCGCCCGGAAATGCAGATGACCGACTTGGAAATCGCCAATGCGGAACTGGATGAACAGCGCACACGCGACGAAATGCGGCCCCAATTGGATATCGTCGGTTCCTATACACGCGGCGGACGCGACCGGGGACTGGGCAGAACGCTCTCCGGCGTCTTGGAGCAGCAGGACCGCAGCTATGGGGTTGGGGTGCAGGGTTCTGTCGTAATTGGCAACCGTACCGCCCAGGGCGCACATCAGCGGGCACGACTCAACCGGCGGCAGGCGGAGGAGCGCCGGAAGAAGACAGAAATGGCGCTGATGATGGGCGTGCACTATGCCGGAAGGGCCGTCATGACAAACAATGCGCTCATGGAGAGCAATCGGCAAGCCGTGCGACTACAGGAAGCGAATGTGGCTGCCGAGGAAAAACGGCTGCAAATGGGCGTTACCACCAGTTACCAAGTGTTGCGTATACAAGAGGACTTGACGGCCGCCCAAGTGCAGGAATTGCAGGCGCGCATCTCTTTTGAAAAGGCGCTGGTAGACTTTCAGTTGGCAACAGGAACGCTCCTGCACGATTTGGGAATAGACACCGGCTTGTAGACGCGCGTTCTTTCGCCGCCCGGCATGTTAAAATTGTGTCCCGAGACCGTATACATAATTGCGCACTCCATCGTTCTTATGTCACACTGCGCAACGCACCGGGAAAACAGACACGGAACACGCGTATGATGTCGCGGAAACAGCGAATCGCTTGTTTATGTTCGCAGCCATTGCACGTGCGTGATGCACGATTATAAGAGGATACATAAGTGACAGCCACCATAACGGATCCCATCCTGTTTTTCAGTGTCATGGTCGCGGCAACATTGGCCGCGCCGATACTGTCGGAGAAGTTGCATATCCCGGACATGGTGTTGTTGCTGCTGGCAGGCGCCGTCATGGGGCCGCATGGCTTGGGATGGCTGGAACGCAATTCCGCCATCATGCTCTTTGCCTCCATGGGCCTCGTTTACATTATGTTCCTCGCAGGCTTGGAGATTGACCTGCATCGTTTTATCAGTGCGCGACAGCGCAGCATCGTTTTTGGACTGCTCACCTTCCTTATTCCGCAGTGCGTCGGCACATTGCTGGGCGTTTACGTGCTGTCCATGAGTTGGCCCGCCGCCATGCTGATGGCCAGCATGTTCGCCTCGCACACCCTCTTGGCCTATCCTGTGGCCAGCGGCTTGGGAATTGTTCGCACGGAACCGGTGGCCATTACCATTGGCGCCACCATCATCACCGATACGCTTGCCTTGTTGGTGTTGGCTGTAATCGCGGAATCCGCCCGCGGCGCAGAACTGACCGTGGGATTCTGGTTGAGCATCGTCGTGGGCATTACCCTGTTGTCCGCCTTGTCACTGATTGTTGTTCCGAAAGTAAGCCGCTGGTTTTTCCGCAATGCGGGCGAAGACAGCAACGCGCCGTTTCTTTTTGTCATCGGCGTGGTATGCGTAATCTCGTTCCTGTCTCATTACGCGCAGGTAGAACCGATTATCGGCGCGTTTCTTGCCGGGATCGCATTTAACCGACTGATACCGGAACAAAGCACACTGATGAACCGGGTGGAATTTGTGGGCAAGGCGCTGTTTATCCCCTTCTTCCTCATATCGGTGGGCATGTTGGTCAATTTGGGGGCCGTGGTGCGTGACCCGCAAAGTTGGCTGGTGGCGGGCACCATGGTCTGTGGCGTAATCGTGACCAAATATGCCGCATCACACATGACTACCTATATCTTCGGCTATACCCGCAGTGAAGGCAACGTCATGTTCGGGCTGAGTGTTGTACAGGCGGCGGCCACCCTTGCCGCGGCGATGGTGGGCTATGAAGTCGGCGTGATAGACGAGTCCGTATTGAACGGGGCCATTGGCATGATAATGGTCACGGTTCCTTTGGGCTCCTGGGCGGTTGATCGCTACGGGCGCCACATGGTGAGTGAGACCATAGGCGTGGAAGAACCGCGCCGTCTTGACCAGCGCATTCTTGTTCCCATCGCGAACAAGAAATCTGCCACACGACTGTTGGATTTGTCATTCATACTGCGCGAAACGTCATCCCCGTCAACCATTCACCCTCTGGTAGTGGTGCCGGATGAAGGCGAGAACAGCCCAGCCCTCGCCAACGGCGAAAACCTGATAGCCGCCTGCGTCGCTCACGCGGCCTCCATGGAAGTCACGGTGAATCCGGCGGTGCGCATTGAAATGAACGCCAGTGACGGCATCATACGTGCGGCAAAAGAGCTGCACGCTGATACTGTCATCCTCGGATGGGGCGATGATAGTAGGGTTGCGGGCCGTATCTTTGGATCGGTGCGCAAGAAAATGTTGCAAGACTGTCCCGCCCGCCTCCTGTTTGCGCGCATTGTGTTCCCCGTCAACATCACGCGGCGACTTCTACTGCCATTGCCGCCGCAATCGGAACGCCGCAGCGATATTCGTGCACTGGTTGTGGAGTCCAAACGCCTGGCACGACAGCTGGGCGCAGATTTATGCGTGTATGTATGCGACCCGGACGCTGCCCCGAGGTTGCGCGACCTGATTGAGGATACGCCCCCGGAAATGCCGGTTACCATTCATGAGAAACCGGATTGGCCTGCCGTGCGCCAACAGTTGTTTGACGATATACACCCTGACGATACAGCCTTGTTGCCGGTGGAACGCAGGCGGGGCGCCTTCTGGACCCCCAGTCTGGACCGCCTTCCCGACGTGATGGCGCAACAGTTTCCGAATGTCAATATCATCGCCGCGTATCCGGCTTTTGTGGGGGCCTATCAGCCTACGGAATACGAATACAGCAACGTGCCCGGGTTCGGCGCCATTGTGCCCGTGAACCTTGACGAGGCCGAACAGATTGAT
Organism: Candidatus Hydrogenedentota bacterium; assembly: GCA_007118765.1. Taxonomy (GTDB): domain Bacteria; phylum Hydrogenedentota; class Hydrogenedentia; order Hydrogenedentales; family CAITNO01; genus SLFT01. The sequence goes on along the minus strand of SKQZ01000390.1, from coordinate 3,589 downwards.
GATGCGCTTCGGCTGCTGGTCGGTGGCGTCGCCCACTTGGGGGCGGAGGCACGCCATCGGATTCACGCCTCGCTGTCGGAATCAATTCACGGTTTCCCGGTGGATATGGCGTCAGGCGTTGTGCTGTTGCATGCACGGTGTGCCGATATTGATGCCATCACGCTGCTTGTCGGTATGGGCAACAAGGAATGGGAGGTTCCCGGCCTTGATGTCCCACAAAAGACGTTTCTGGCGTTGCTCAGCCCGAAAAATGATTCCCCCGAAAACCACCTCGCCGCATTGGCAGGCATTGCACGCGCATTTCACGACAAAAGCGTGGTATCCAAAATTACCACCATGACCTCCGCAGAAGCAATCGCAGCCGTGTTAAAGGACTCCCTCGCGTCGGAGACAAACACGGGGTAATTGGCGTACCGGTTATTTGTGTTGGCCAAAGTCCTCATAGGAGTCAACATACGCAGTCTTGACCTTGCGGCATGCTTTTTCGAGCGTTTTCACGGTTTCTCTGGATGTAATGGCGCCAAATTCAAGGTGAAACTCCCGGCGTTCGCCGGGGCGCAGGTAATTGAGCAGCCCCTTCTCCTCTTCTGCTTCGCGCCCTTCCACGGTGCAAATGGAAGGTTCAAAACCGCACACATAGTCTTGTTCGCCCATCATTTTCCATTGTACAAACCGGGGAAGCTCGCGTTTGAAGTACTTCACATAAACGCCGAAGCCGTTGTTGGACGCAAACTGGTCATTTAACATTGCTACCGTTACCGCGCCGTCTCTCCCCGGCGCCATATCATGGTAGTAGCATTTCTCCTGATAATTATGGGTCGGCTTGTCCATGTGATGCCACTGTTTCTGACCGTCCCGTGCATGATCGTCACGGGGGGCCACGGCCCGGCTTGGCGCAAGGATACGCGAGTTTTCGTCCAGTGCGGGCCAGCCAACATTGCAATGGTACAGCAACATCAAACCGGTCTTCTTAAAACCTTCGTTGGTCACAACGTCGTGAATCCAGAACCTGTCTTCCCCAAGGGCGGTGTATACGGTGCGGGCAAGGGTCAGGTTCTCCCCGAACACCGTGGTTTCACGCATGACGCCGCGCACGCGCAGCATGTACCTGTTTCCATCCCAGTATTGCCGAACACATATATCGCGGGCGGGCGTATTGCTGATGCGTCCATGCAAGCCCTGGCCGCTTTCCGCGCTGTCCGCCGCCGGACCGCCTACGCGCGTAAGACCGCAGGTGGTCATCATGCCGCCGAAATAACTGCGCAGCCAGCGCAGCCCCTCCGCCTCGTAGTATTGCGGGGCCACGTCGCCGGTGGTGGAACGCCAGCCCATCGCCTTGCCTTGGAAAGCCGCCGAGGCGATATCCATGCCGCGATCCAAGTGTACCGTCACCTCCAAACCGGATCCCGTTCTAATCAACGCCACCCGTCCGGGACGCTCATTGCCATCGTCCAAGGCCATTCGCCGAACACCCGCGATTTGATCCATGTTGCCAACACGCTTGCGCAATGCTTTTGTTGTATAATCTTTGCCATAGATGTTCATGTTGAATCTCCCATGTCCTTTGTTGTTGGCGGTGATGCAGCCCGACCACAGCCGATGGCGACACCACATGATATCATGCGGTCCGCGAACCTTTATTGTGTACTTCCGGCTTGATTGTCCCAGCGGTATTATACTACAACGTTATACTAAAGGCGATGCAACGTCTTGGCTTGAAACCACACGTCATATTCAGTAAAGTGTAGCTACACATCCGGTGTAGTCGGCATAGGTCTTCCCCTTTTGGCGGAGAAGTAACGTAATACGATCCAGACGGCACACTACATATTGATGCGGGCTTGGCCGCAAAGCGCAAAAGAATCGGCCGGAATCGGCATGAAACACAATACTACACAGGGCTTTCATTGTATAATAGTGACTTCATTGGCATAAAAGCAGAAAGAGAATCATCGTGAATCAAAAAGTTATTCTTGCCATCCTTATCGTTATTGGCGTGATTGCGGCGATTGGGATGCCCATGCTGTACAACGCGACACGCCCGGCGCCCGAGACAATGCAACAAGCCAGTCTGCCGCCGGAACCCACGCCACCGGAACCGACGCCGCCACCACCGCCGCCGCCGGTGGAACCGGAACCGGAACCGCTTGTGTGGGAAGGTACGCATGAGCCGCCGCCCCGGACGCTGCCTCAATACAGGCTGCGCCAGCAAAAGGGGGGGCGCTCAAAGGGCGACGACCGCGATTCGCAGGCAAAAGCAGCAGAGTTTGTGGGAAGCGCCTGGCAGGTGGACTCCCCCTATGGACCAATCACGGTCGAACTTGGCGCCAACGGTCAGGCGGTCGCCTCCCATTCCATGGTGGGCAACATACCGGCGTCCTGGCGCGTACAAGGGGACAAGCTCATTGCAAATGCGTCTGTCATGGGTCACAACATCAATATTGACGCTAAAATACAGAATGGCAACCTCGTCGCGCCGGGTCAAAATATACGACGGGTTCGTTGACGCTGGCAACGTTGTCACGGGAGTAATTGGAAATGGGTCTACGCTTTGAGAATAAGGTGGTGTTGATCGCGGGGGCATCGGCGGGTATCGGCGCGGAAACAGCACGCCAACTGGCGGCGGAAGGAGCACGGCTGGCGCTGCTGGCGCGGCGCCTTGACAAACTTGAGGGAGTGTGCGCCGAAATCAAGGCACAGGGCGGCGAAGCGGCGCCGTATGTCGCCGATGTAACCGACCGCGCCTCTCTGGAAGCGGCGGTGGCGGGCGCGGCGGAGCGATTCGGGCGTTTGGACATTGTTTTGGCCAATGCCGGTTTCGGCGTGACAGGAGCTATCTACAGACTGGACGTGGACGATTATCGCCGTCAATTTGAAACCAATTTCTTCGGACTGTTGAACACCATCTATGCCGTGCTGCCCTATCTTCGGGAATCACGGGGCCAGCTGGGGCTGCTCGGCAGCGTTGCCGGGATGATCGGCACTCCGGCCACATCGCCTTATAACGCCAGCAAGTTTGCCGTCATAGGACTCGCCGAAGCCATCTATCATGATCTGGATGAACAAGGCATTGCCGTAACCCTTATCAACCCGGGCTTCGTGGCAAGTGAATTGCGGCATGTGAACAACCGGGGCGAAGTCACCAACAAGCCCGACCCCATTCCGGCATGGCTGGTGTTGCCAACGGACAAGGCGGCACGAACCATCATCAACGCATTGTATCGCAGGAAACCGGATGTAATCGTCACGTTTCACGGCAAAGTCTTTGCCCTCTGCAAGCGGCTCTTTCCACGCGCCACCCGTTGGGTTATACGGCGCATGAGCAAGGGACGTCTGCCGAAGTTTCCCTGACGCCGGGAGGCGATACCTGTGATGGCGCAAGAGTCGCGGGCACGACTCGCGACGGGGAAGATGGAACATACAGGTCGGGACTAGCCCGGATATTTCGCCAAGTTTCGTCGTGAGCCGGTGAAGATTGCGCCAGAGCAGGTGCTTTGCGCAGGCCGCCGGCTGACAGCGTGTTAGTACACGTCGAAGTCGGCGGGCAAGCAAAGTGCCTGATATGGTGTAAGATTCGCAGGCGTAACAG
>SKQZ01000256.1 GCA_007118765.1 Candidatus Hydrogenedentota bacterium | reverse complement strand
CTACACGACGGCCCTGTTCTATGATGGCGACGACACCTGGCGGTTCCGCTTTTTTGCCAGTCGCACAGGCCGTTGGACGTATGTCACCACAAGCGCTCACAGCGCGTTGGACGGCCACGGTGGAACGGTAGATGTTGCGCCCAACCCCGACCCTGATTCGCGGGGGTGCCTGACAACGATAGACGGCAACCGATGGACGTGGCAGACGGGGCCGTCGGGACAGGCGCAACCCTTTGTGCCGCAATTGGTCATGTACAAGCGCCCTCACGCAATCGAACGCATGTCGGATGAAGAACTGCTGGATGACATACGGGTGTGGTTCGATCAGCACGGGTTCAACGGGCTACATGTGAGCTGGATGGGGTGCCGCTGGTTTGATTTCGATAAGGAGCGGCACTCGGAGTTTGATACGGACGATCCGAATCCCGACCCGCGCACCTTTGCGGTGTTGGAGCGCCTGATTACGCTGGCCCATCAGTCCGGAGGCTTTGTTCACATTTGGAAATGGGGCGATGAAGACCGGCGCATGACCCCAATACGCTGGGGCATCAACGGCGCGGCGGACAAACGGCTGCAACGGTATCTGGCCGCGCGGCTCGGGCCGCTGCCCGGGTGGACGCTCGGATACGGCTTCGACCTCTGGGAATGGGTTTCCGGCGAGCAATTAAATGAATGGCACGGTTACATGCACGCTCACCTGCCTTGGCCGCGCATCCTCGGCGGCAGGGCGCATCGACACGGAGCGTCCGTTGCGGACGCAATGACCTATGAACTCGACTATGTGGGCTACGAAACGCATCGCCCCGATTATGACCTGTATGTCGCCGCGCTGGAACAACAGCCCGACCGACCGGCGTTTATGGAGGACCGGTTCCGGGTGCGTTACAGTATCTGGCGCGCAAAAGATTACAGCCTTGACGATACCCGGCGCGGTTTGTGGCGTTCTGCCATGGCCGGGGGCGTCGCCAATATATGGGGCTACCTGCTGCCGAACGACGACGAGGGCGGCTCGCGCCCCTATCCCAATCAACATCAAATCCGCACGTATGCGGACTTTTTCGCCAACCGTTTCCTGAAAGGCATGGAGCGGGACAATGCCCTCACAAATGGCGTGTGCCTGCGGCGCGGCAACAGTCAGTTTTTGTTCTACGGCGAAGATCTAAATGAAATCACCATGAACCTTGATGCCATTGATTCGCCCCTGCCCGCCATCGCCATTGATACGAAGACACCCTATTATGAATTCCAGATTAGCGAATTGGAGCCTGACACCCACACGTGGAAAGCGCCGTACCATTCCGATTGGGCCGTTGCGGTGGGCGCCTTCTGAACCCTCGGATACGAACCAGATAAGGAGCCACACAATGAGAGCGCTCAAACGCTGCTGCCTGGTAACCCTTGCCGTCTGTCTCTTTGCATGTGCCGGCGTTGACGCGGCAAGCCCGGCGTCTGTTTTTCCCGGAACTACATGGGAGGTGATGACGCCTGCGGAAGCGAGTCTTGACGAAAAGGCACTGGAGCAATTGGCGGCGCATGTGGGGGGACGCGGCTGTGTGGTACGTCATGGACGCATGGTGTATACATGGGGCGATGAACAGCGGTCGTCCGACGTAGCGTCCGCGTTCAAGCCGTTGCTCAGCACACTGCTGTTTTTTGCGATTCAGGACGGGTACATTGCCGACGCCGATGACCCCGTTGCAAACCATGAACCACGGTTGCGGGACTTGGACCCGGATAAGGACGGGCACATCACATGGGCACACCTTGGCGCTCAAACCTCCGGGTATGGCCTTGCGGAAGCGCCCGGAGAAGCCTATTCGTATAACGACTACGCCCTCGCCCTATACTACGATACGCTCATGGACAAGGTGTTCGAGGCGGACGCTGACGAGGTGCTGAAACGCTATCTTGGGCAGCCGCTTGGTTTTGAAGACGCCTATACCTTTGAGGCTTTTGGTCCCGCAGACAGGCCGGGACGACTGGCCGTTTCGGTGCGTGATTTTGCGCGGTTCGGGCAATTCATTCTTCATGGGGGGCGTTGGAAGGACGCGCAACTGCTGGCAGGCGACCATGTAGAGACGATGGTGTCCGCCGTGGTCCCGCCCCATACGCCCGTTGCCTCCGGCGCTGAAGCGCCCATGATCGCCGACCAGCGTACCGTGGGCGGCGGCAAAACCATTACGCCGGTCGGGCCGGGCTTCTATAGTTTTAACTGGTGGCTGAACGGGCGTGACCGCCACGGAAACCAACTATACCCCGATGGCCCGGATGACCTTATCCTTGCGGCGGGACATGGCGGCAAACGCACATTGTGGATATTCCCTTCATTGGACATGGTCGTGTCCTGGAATGACTCGCACATATCGGACCACGATGACAGCCCCCACAACCCCGACACGCTGTCAAATCAGGCCGTACGCCTGATGATGCGGGCTGTCGCCGCGTCCTGTCGTGCCGACAACAACGGCCCGGAACGACGCACAACCCTACATATTGACGGCGACCACTGGCACATCAACGGCGCCATCACCTGTCCGGGAACGCCCGCAGAAGGGCTGCTCATGAACGTGCGCATGGTGAACGCCACCTTTGAAGACCGCAACCGGGATGACTTCGATCCGGACGCGAACACCGACGCCTTTCTCGCCGCACTGCCCGATTATGTCGCACATGGCATTCGCGCATTTACATTCTGTCTGCAGGGCGGATATCCGGGATACGAAGGCGCCCTCAACTCGGCGTTCAACCCCGATGGCAGTCTGCGCGAGGATTACATGGCCCGAGTGGCGCGGGTATTGGACGGGTGCGACGCCCACGGCGCGGCGGCGATTCTGGGCCTGTTTTACCAGCGGCAGGACAGCGTGCTTGAAGACGCCGATGCCCTGCGGCGCGGCGTACGCAATGTGATGGCGTGGTTACGCCAAAAAGAATACCGGCATGTACTGGTCGAAATTGCCAACGAGTACGGCCATGCCGGTTTTGATCATGAACTATTGCAAACCCCTGAAGGTCAGGTGGAGCTTATCGAATTGGCACGAGCCGAAGCGCCCGACATCTATGTGGCCACCAGCGGTGGCGGCAACGGCACACTCCATGACAAGGTGGCCGAAGCCTCCGATTTCATGTTGATACACTTCAATCATACTGCCACTGAAGACATACCCGACCGGATCAACCGGTTGCGACATTTGGGCAGGCCCATTGTCTGCAACGAAGATAACAAGATCGGCGAAGAAGGCGCACAAGCGGCACGCATCACGGTGCAGCACGGCGCCTCCTGGGGACTGATGGCGTTGGACGTCAATCAGAAGCACCCCTTTGTATTCAAAGGCGCCCAAGACGACCCTGCTGTGTACGCCGAAATAAAACAACTTACGCAATGACGAACAACCATGCTCCCGAAAATACACCCCCCGGAGAACGGCTATTATGAAGTACGGTAAAACACGTCCCTATGGTGACCGCATGTTCTGGTTAAACCCGGATATTTCATCAGGTTTCGTCGTGAGCCTGTGAAGATTGCGCCAGAGCAGGTGTTTTGCGCAGGCCGCCGGCTGACAGCGTGTTAGTACACGTCGAAGTCGGCGGACAAGCAAAGCG
>SKQZ01000019.1 GCA_007118765.1 Candidatus Hydrogenedentota bacterium | reverse complement strand
TGTATATTGAGCGATTCTTTTTATTAGAATGTGTATAATGTCATCAAGAAGCGTTGGTAAAGATAGCACACGGTGAAGTGTTTCGTTTCACGGGCAGGAGTGATTCATGCATCCCAGCATCATAGAAGAAAAATTTGAGACTGCACGCCAGTTGGGCAGTCAGGAGCGACATCCGGAAGCATTGGCGCTGCTTGAAGAAATCAAGCACTATATTCCCAATAGCCCGCTGATGTTGCGCATGCGTGTGGAAAATCTGTCTGCCTTGGGCAGAACAGGCGAGGCGGTTCATGATTGCGAACGGCTTAGCCATCGTCTTGATCAGATTCGCGCTGCGGGCGGCCTGCTTGATGATATGCTTGATATGGAACAGGCGATGCAGTTGACGGAGTTTGTGACCGAGCAAGCGAGCAAGGCGGGCGACATGAAGGCCACCCTGGACAAACGCCAGGCGGAGGCGTTGGATAAGGAAACGCTTCAGAATACCGTTGCCGATTTGCAAGCAAAACTTGAGTCCTTCTTATCGCAAAAAGAAGACGCCGCCCGCGAGCAAAACGAACTGCTGCAAGAACTGGACAACCTGCGCGAAAAAGAACGGGAGAAATCGGAGGCCCTTGAGCAGGCGCATTCAGAACTCGATACCTTAAAACACACCCTGTTGGAACGGGAGGCCGAGGTAGCGGACGCAGAGCAGGAGTTGGCGGAACGCGAGCAAATGGTGGCGAAGCTCGAAAATGAAGTGCACTCCCTTCAACAGCGCTCTGAGAACGCCGCCGAATCCGAAGAATTGCTGAACCAAGAGGTGGAGCGGTTGCGCAAACAGGGGGATGCGAAGTCCGAAGAGCTGGAGCAGGCGCGCCATGCGCTTGAGCAGTTGCAGGAGTCTTTGCAGGAACGTGAAAAGGCGATTGAGCAGGCCCAATCACAGAACCGCGAGCAGGAAGCGGCTCTTGAAGCCATGCGCGCTGAAATGGAGCGCATCAATGCCGAGGCGGACCAAGCGGAGCAAGCGCGGGAAACCCTCAAGTCAGAATTGGAAACGTTGCGTGAAAACGAGCGCAGCAAGAGCGAGGCCCTGGAGGCGGCACGTGAACAGCTGAGCGCCTTGCAGGAACAATTACAGGACCGCGAACAGGCGGTGGCGGCGGCGGAAGCGCGCGCGAAAGAGAGTGAGCAGGAAATCTCCAAGATGCGCGGGCAGCTGGACGAAATCGAACAGCGTGCCAAAGACGCCGCCGAATCCGAACGCGCTCTGGCTGATGAAGTTGCGCAGTTGCGCGCCAACGAGGCGGAAAAATCGGATGCGCTGCAAAAGACGCGCGAAGAAATGGAACGATTGCGGCAGGAACAGCTTCAACGGGAAGAGGAACTCAGCAATCAGCTCCAGGAAAAGAAACTCAGCGCCGAAGCAGAACAAGCCCTCAAAGAAGAACTCGAGCAACTGCGACAGCGGGCAGACCACTATGCCCAATCCGAACAGGATTTGGTCAGTGAACTGGAACACCTGCGCAGCAGCGAGTCGCAAAAATCCAAAGTGCTTACCAACGCCCGCAGCGAAATGGATGAACTGCGCGCGCAATTGGCGGAACAGCAGCAGGCCGTAGCCGCCGCCGAGGAAGCCAGCACCGAACATGACGAAATGGTGCAAAAGTTGCAGCAAGAACTGGCCACGTTGCAACAACAGGCACAAACCGCGTCGTCGTCCGAGGAGGAACTGGCTCGCGAAGTTACGCAACTGCGTGAAAATGAGGAAGCCAAATCCAAGGCGCTGGAAGAGGCGCAGGCAGAGATGGAGCAACTGCGCGAGCAGCTGTCTCAGCGCGAACAGGACGCCCTCAGCGCAGAAGAAGCCAATACGGAAAAGCAGCGTGAATTGGAAACGCTCCAGCAAGAGCTTGAACAGTTGCGTTCCGAAACACTCGAGACCCAGGACGCCGAAAGTGCGTTGGTGCAGGAAATGGAGAAACTGCGCCAGAACGAAGCGGAAAAGAACAAGGAACTCGAAGAGTCGCGTAAAGAGCTCGAAGCGCTCAAGGAAGTGCTTAACGAGCGTGAAGAAGCGGCCGCCAAAGCAGCAGAAGAACAGTCTGCCAGCCGCGAGATTATTTCACAGCTTGAAAACGAGCTTGCCGCATTGCGTCACAAGAACATGGAGCAGCAGTCGTCGCAGGTGGTGTTGCAGGCCGAGGTTTCCCAGATTAGCGATGCGGTCAAACGCGAGAGCGGGCTGGAAGATTCGCCACAAGCGAAACAGCTCAAGAAGATCCAAGAGCAGTTGCAGGCGTTGGAGAAATCACAGCGCGACCAGCAGGAGACAATTCGCAAACAGGCGGCGCAAAAGGCAATTCAAGAGTCGTCGCAAATGCAGACGCCCGGTGATGCCGCCGGCATTGCCGACGGCAAAGTTCCCGGCGGGAGCGGATTGTTTGCGCTGAATTATGCCATGTCACATGCGTCGGGTCGCAAGACAAAAGAAGACGTTGCCAAGGCTTCAAAAATAAAGTCCAAGCGTCAGACGCAAAAGGACGCGCTGAAGATTGCGCAGCAACAGTCCAAGGGTCAGACGCAGCAGGACGCGCTGAAGATTGCGCAGCAACAGTCCAAGCGGCAGACGCAACAGGACGCACTGAAGATTGCGCAACAACAGTCCAAGCGCCAGACGCAACAGGACGCACTGAAGATTGCGCAGCAACAGTCCAAGCGCCAGACGCAACAGGACGCATTGAAGATTGCACAACAACAGTCCAAGCGTCAGACGCAGGAAGACGCGCTGAAGATCGCGCAGCAACAGTCCCAAAAGCAAACACAAAAACAGGCTGCTCAACTAGCGCAGGAGCAGGTTAAGAAGCAGATGGAAGCGCTGAAGAAGAAACAACAGGCGCCGATAAAGCTAATGCCCGCCGACGAGGAAGCGCCTCCTGAGCCGCCGACGTTGAAACCGATAGAGGACGATGACGCCGAACCGTTGCCGCCGCTTCAGGGCGAACCCCCGGCGCCGGAACCGGAGCAAACACCTCCAACCGTGGCGCCCCTGCCCGAACCCGAAGCCGAAGAGCCGTTCCCCGAGCCGGAAACTGCGGAGCCGTTTCCTGAAGAAGTGCCTCCGGCGCCCGCCGCAGATGATGCACAGCAGCAAGTACCGGTGCTGACCCCTTATGAAGGCGACGAGTTGGGTGCGAGTGGCGAGGAGGTGTATCCGAAACCGCGAGATGTCGCGTTTGTGTTTCCCGATCAGTCGGTATCCATTGCCGTGCCCAGGGCGCGGAGCAGCATGAAAGTGTTTGTTGCGGCGGGGCTTCTGTTTGTCATTGCCATCGTGGGCATCATCGCCTTCTTTGTGCAGGGAAGCCGAACACCCGCCTCTCCGCAGGAAGAGGTAGAGGCGCCGGTGGCGGATGCAACGCCAACACCTGAACCTGAAGAAGTCGAAATGCGCTACCTGGAATTCCCGGAAGAGCGCTCATTTGGCACTCTGTATGATCCGGAGATGCAAACCATGGCCGGAGAATGGCCTGCCTTTGCCGAGGCGCGGGGTGTGGTTGAGTATCCGGAAACAACGCAGTTTCATCTGGTGGTGCGCTCCGAACATGTGGACGATCTATCGCCGTTGGCAGATTTGCCCGCCGGCGCCATTTCGTCATTGCGGCTGCCGCAGATGGAATTGGATGAGGATAACCTGCAACACCTGTGGGCGCTCCAAGGCGTCAACATTGTCTTTATTGATATGGTGATGACCGACGAAGAACGCTCGTATGTGTCGCAAGGCTTTTCCCGCACGGTCACGGTTACGTCTCGTGATCCGCACATTGTGGTTCGTGACATGACCTCACCGGGCGAGCGCGTATTGTCGTTCCCATCGGAATCGGTGGGTCGCGTTGCCATACGAAGGTGGAACCAGCCCGGCGACTGGCAATACCTTGATGCCGCCCGGGGTAATGTGACTATTCCCGCACGCATGGACATACAGTTGGAGATAGGGTCGGGCATCACCGACTTGAGTTTCCTGGAGGCCATGCAGAACGAGCGCAACGAAACCATGATCTTTTCGCTGATTCTCAGAGGCCCTGATATTACGGACGAGAGCATGGATGGCGTCTCCAAATTGGCAACGCTCTATGAACTAGAAATGACTGATACGGCGGTGACTGCCGCCGGCATGAATAAATTGCTGACGGTGCGCGGACTTGAACGCCTTAAAATTGACGGAACGCGCATGCCTAATGACGGCTTGCAAGTCTTGAAAGATCTGGTGAACCTTGAACGGGTTGAAATCTATAACGCGCCCAACATTACCTCCGGCGTATTTTCGGTGTTTGAACAAATGCGTAGGTTGCAGCGGTTGCATTTGGAGCGTACCGGCATCACGCAGGATCAATTGCGCCAATTGGACCGCCAGATGCCCACGTGTTCTGTTACGCCGCTCGGTTAAGAATGGCGTGTCAACAGAACAAATAATCGCGCAGGCTGTGACTGTGCAGTTGCAACCGGGCTTTTGATAGACTGGCGTCAGCGCCGAGTGCGGCCTGTTACAGTATGTCGGATGGCCGTTGCGCCCGAACACGCAAACAATACACGGAGCAAAGAAAAGCGCATGGAGCGCTGTCAAACCGGAGATTCTGGATAATGGCGAAACGAAATAACAAGTCGGACTTTTTCGCAACCTTGGGTTTTCTTGTCTGCCTGATTTTGTTGCTTAGCAATGGTTTTGTTGAGCGCCTGTCGGCGACGGAACGTGATGTGGACGTCTATCGCGAGTTGGAGCCCATCGGCACGGTGTTGGATATCGTGTTGCGTGAATATGTGCGGTCCGTGGAAATGGACGAGGTTGTCGAAGGGGCGCTGTCGGGCATTATGAGTGCTCTGGACAGAAACAGCGCGTTCGTGACGGTGGAAGAATTTGAAGCGTTGCGCGAAGAAACGAAAGGGGAGTTTGATGGCATCGGGGTTTCCATCAAAAAGGACGATGACGACAATATCGCCGTGTTTATGCCCGTCGTGGGATCGCCCGCAGCAGAAGCGGGGCTTCAGCCGCTTGACATTATTGCCGCGATTGACGGCAAATCCACCGAAGGCATGGACACGCCTGATGCCGCCCAGTTGATTCGTGGTCGCCGCGGCACCACGGTCACCCTGTCCATCGTCCGTAACCCGGGCGAGGACGCGCCCGAGGACGCCACACCGGAAATGTTTGATGTGGACGTGAAGCGCGCGCGTATTCCGCTTGAAAGCGTAAAAGAAAAACAGATGCTCAAGAACAATGTGGGCTATATACGATTGAGTTCTTTCAGTGACACTACTGCTCGCGACGTGGAGCGGGGCATTCTGGAGTTGCTTGACGACGGGATGGAAGCGTTGGTGCTTGATCTGCGCTGGAATGCAGGCGGCCTTTTGAGCGCTTCCAAAGAGGTGTGTGACCTGTTCTTGCCCCGGGGCCTGCTTGTTACCTATACGCGTGGGCGTGTTGACGAAGACGGTGAGCCGGGCAAAGACGATATGCGCCTAAAAACCACCGCCACGCCGGTGCTGTCCCAAGAGTTCCCGTTGATTGTGCTCGCGAATTCGGAAACGGCCAGTTCCGCTGAAATCGTGACCGGCGCATTGCAATATCACCAGCGGGCCATCGTGGTGGGCGAGAAAACCTTTGGCAAGGGAAGCGTACAAACGGTGATCCCTCTGCAACAACCGCGCAATACGGCGTTGCGCCTGACGACGGCGCTTTATTACACGCCCGCCGACGTAACGATTGACAACCAAGGCATCCTTCCCGATGTGGAGGAACCCATGACGCGGGAAGAAGAAGTGGCGTTGGCGCGGCAGATGTACATGTCTTTTGAGCGTGCCCCGGAAAACCAACTGCGCCAAAATCACGGCAGCGTTACGCCCCAATACGAGGTTACCGACGAGACGGTGGAAGATTTGCCGCTCCTTCGCGCCGTGGAAATCTTATCCAAGGGTGAGCCGTGGTCGGTGCTGTTACAAACATATCATCGCGACATACGGGAAACACAGGTGGCTGCGGAAACCAATACCGTTACCCGCAGACAGCGCGCCCGGGAAGAACAGCAGGTTTACCATGACGCAGACCGTGTCGAAAGCGAGTACAACCCAACGGAATAGTAATTTTTATGGCCATGCGAATAGACAGGCGCGCTGAAGATGCGTTGCGCCCCGTAAGTATTAAAAGAAACTTTACCCGCTACGCGCCGGGTTCTGTCTTGGTGTGTTTCGGCGAAACCAAGGTTATCTGCACCGCCTCCTTTGAAGAGAAGCCGCCCCAATGGATTCGCGGCCAGGGGAAAGGATGGATTACCGCCGAATACGCCATGTTGCCAAGCGCCACCCAGACACGGGCCTCCCGCGAGAACGCCCGACGAGGCCGCGCCCAGGAAATCAGCCGCATGGTGGGCCGCGCGTTGCGTGCCGTGACGAACCTGCAGGCCATGGGCGAGTGTATGGTTGTGGTGGATTGTGATGTAATTCAAGCGGACGGCGGCACGCGAAGCGCCGCCATCACGGGGGGATGGGTGGCGCTCAATGACGCGTTTCAACTGAGTGTTCAATCCGGCTACCTTGAACAATCGCCATTGGCCGGAGCGTGTGCGGCGGTGAGTGTGGGCATTGTAAAAGGAACGCCCATGCTTGACTTGAACTATGCGGAAGACGCCGAGGCGGATGTGGACTTGAACATTGTAATGGATGGCGCCGGCGGTTTGATTGAATTGCAGGGAGCGGCGGAAAATGCGCCCTTTTCGCGCGACATGCTTGATCGCATGCTAACGCTGGGCGAGAAGGGCGTTCGGGAACTAATGTATATTCAGGAGCAAGCGTTGCGACATGAATGAATCGTTGTTGATTGGTTCGGCCAACCTTGGCAAGGCCCACGAATTGGCAGCTTTATTGGAAGGACTTCCCTGGGAGATTGTATCGTTGCGTGATTTCCCGGATATTGAGGCGCCGGAGGAAACAGAAACCACCTTTGAAGGCAATGCCATTCTTAAAGCGCGCTATTATGGCGACGCCTTGCAGATGGCCTGTATTGCCGATGATTCCGGGTTGATGGTGGATGCGTTGGATGGCGCCCCCGGCGTGTTTTCAGCGCGTTATGCCGGTGCTGATGCCGATGACGAGGCGAACAACCAAAAGCTGCTGGACGCACTTGAAGATACGCCGTGGCATGAACGCAGTGCGCGGTTTGTTTGTTGTGCGGCATTTTACAAGCCCGGCGAGGCGGTACACGTGGAACAGGGAGAAATAGTTGGGCACATTGCCGTGTCGCCCTTTGGCGGCAACGGGTTTGGCTATGACCCGCTTTTTGTGCCGGAAGGCCATGAGGCCACTTTTGCCGAGATGGAAGATGCCGAAAAACACGCTGTCAGTCATCGCGGACAGGCTTTCAAGAAAATGCGCGCATGGCTGGAAACCAGACCATGAAACGGGTGATGGCGGACGAAGCGGGCATGGAAGCGGCAGTCGCCGCGCTTCAACGGGAAGCCGTTGTGGCGTATCCCACCGAAACGGTTTACGGGCTGGGTGTCAATCCCTTTTCTGAAACAGCGCTGGATGCCTTGTTTGCTGTGAAGGAGCGTGAGCCGGACAGACCGGTGCTGCTTGTGGTGGATGCACTTTCGGATGTAGAGCGTCATGTTGTCGCCATCAGCGACGCAGCGCGCACGTGTATGGAAGCGTTCTGGCCCGGTCCGCTGTCTTTGTTGTTGCACGCCGTGCCCGACACACCGGGTCGGTTGACAGACCCCAACGGCTATTTGTGTGTGCGCTGTTCTGAGCACCCCGTGGCGCGTACGCTCTGCCGGGCTTGGGGCGGGCCCATCACATCCACCTCCGCCAACCTGTCCGGGCACCCGCCTGCCCGCACAGCGGAGGATGCCGCCTTGCCCGGTGTTGCGCTTGTACTGGACGCGGGCCCGTTAACGGCACTGCCGCCGTCCACGGTATTTAACCCTGAAACGGGACAGATATTGCGTGCCGGGCCCATAACGGAAGCAATGTTGCTTGAAGCGGGTGTTGCCGTACGCGGCGCCTCGGATCAATAACGGCAGCGGGCGAACCGCCGCCTTGTAAGGAATCTGTTTTCATGATGATTGCCATAGGATCAGACCATGCCGGATATGAAGGTGATGCACCATACAAACCGGAAATAATGCGTTGTGTGGCGACACTGGGTCACCAGACACTTGACTGCGGCACCTATGATACAAAATCCGTGGATTATCCCGATTTTGCCGATGCCGTGTGTGGCGCCATCCTTGAAGGCCGCGCAGAGAGCGGCATATTGTTGTGCGGCACGGGCATTGGCATGTGCATTGCCGCGAACAGAAACCGCGGCATTCGGGCTGCTACCTGTGTCACCCCCGAGATGGCGCGGTTGGCGCGTGAACACAATGACGCCAATGTGCTGTGTCTCGGGCGCCGCGTTTTACCGGTTGATGAATGTGAGGCGATTATTCGCATATGGCTGACAACACCCTTTAGCGGCGGCGAACGTCATTGCCGGCGTATTCGAAAACTGGGATAGACCGTGGTGTTGTGCATATTCAAATCATGTTGTCCTTAACTTTCAGGGTAACGTTATAGATATCCATAAGCGAGGCGACCACTTGCTGGCGCGTTGACGGCCAAAGCCAAGAATCTGGTAGAATACAGTTCTCATGAACCTTCCAAACATGTTGACATTGGCGCGGTGCGTATTGGCTGCGTTGTTTGTGGTGTTAATGTCCTTTGATCACGTGCTCTGCTATTTGACGGCGTACGTGATGTTTACGATTGCGGCCATTACGGACTACTATGACGGGAAGATTGCGCGCGAACAGAACCTGGTCACCAATTTCGGCAAATTGCTTGATCCCATTGCCGACAAAATACTGATGGTGGCGGGGTTCATTATGTTGATGCGGGTACCCGACCTGTTTATACCCGGTTGGACAGTGGTGGCCATTCTGGCGCGTGAATTTCTGATTACCGGAGCGCGTTCTTTGGCGGCCTCGGAAGGCGTGGTGTTGCCTGCAAACATCTATGGCAAGGCCAAGACCGCCATTCAGATGACCTATGTGTTTGTAATACTTGCAATCGTTATCCTGCTCCGAATTGCATTCGCATTGGCGCCGCTGCGTGAGCGACTTCCGGTGGCGCCCGAAACGCTGATGACCGGCCTCGAATACCTGTCCCTTGTGGGCATCATCTTTGTCGCGGCCTATACCATCTATTCTGGGGTACAGTTTACATGGGCCAACTGGACGGCGCTCAAACTGCATCAAATGTGATTTGGACGGACGCTCCATAGCACTTTTGACAATCATACGACAGGAGGCATCGCCATGATCAGACGGCATCCATCGCGTGCCATCATTGATTTGGATGCTTATGTGTCCAATCTGGAACTGGTGCGACGGCTTGCAGGTGGCGATGCCGCCCTGATTCCCGTGCTAAAGGCGAATGCTTATGGCCATGGCTTGGTGCCGCTTGCCCGCGCCGCGTTGCGGGTGCAACCGGCCATGCTGGCGGTGGCTACGGTTGAAGAAGGCATTGCATTGCGCACCGCCGGAATTACCGCGCCCATTCTGATCATGGTGCATCCGCACAAAGACGCAGTGCCATTCTTTCTGGAATACCAATTAACACTGACCTGTTCGGATTTGAACATGGCGCAAGAACTTGGCGCCCGTGCACATGCCGCAAACTGCGTGGCGCCAATTCACTGCAAGATTGACACGGGCATGGGACGCCAGGGGTTCAATTACGATGAGGCCTTGGCCGCGCTGCAATATGTGAGTCGTATGACCCATCTTGATTTGCAGGGCATCTTTACCCATTTCCCCTGTGCAGACATTCCGGACGACAAATTCACACACGACCAGATTAAAGCATTCAGGCAGTTGCTGAAGCAGGTGGACAAGGCCGGCTTCCCCTACGAAATGGCTCATGCCGCCAACAGCGCGGCCGTGGTCAATTATCAGGAAAGCATTCTGGATGCGGTGCGGCCGGGTCTGATGACCTATGGTGTGTGGCCCACGGCGCCGGACAAAAGCGCGGCGTTAATGAAGCGGGTGCTGCGCTGGGAGACGACTGTGGTACAGATCCGTGAACTGCCTGCGGGCGCATCCATCGGATACGGGCGCACCTATAAAACCACCAAGCCTGTCAAAACGGCCGTTCTTCCGGTTGGCTATGCCGATGGCTACAAATACCAGCTGGGCAACAAGGCGGACGTATTGATCCGGGGCAAACGTTGCCCGGTGCGTGGTTCCGTATGCATGGACCAGATTGTTGTAGATGTTTCCGAGGCGCCCGACGCTGCCTGTGGCGATACGGCCACGCTTATCGGCGCCGATGGCGACGCATGCATTACGCCGGAGGAATTGGCCCGCCTTGCCGACACCATACCCTATGACATCCTGACTGCCATAGGTACTCGTGTTCACCGGGAATACACAGGTGCGGGTGCTTCAGGAGACATGGGCGCCTGAACATTGATTACGGGGCGTGACGTGTCAAAACCGGCCGGAAGCCCCCCGGTCTTCAGGAGCGGATGGTCTTGGTCAGCTGTTCGATGGTCTGGCGCATTTTGGTGTCTGTTTCGGCATCGCGCGTAATCTTGTCGCAAGCGTAGATGACCGTGGTGTGGTCCTTGCCGCCAAAATGCTCGCCAATATCATTGAGTGACAGGCTCGGGATTAGGGTCTTGCACAAGTACATGGCCAATTGCCGGGGCTGCACCACCTGCCGTTGCCGGCTGCGTCCGCGCAAATCTGCAATGCGCACGTCAAAATGTTCAGCCACCGCCCGTTGCACCTGTTCCACTGTGATGGGTTTGATTTTTTCGCTGCCAATAAGATCGCGCAACACATTCTCCGCCAGCGATAACGTGATCTTTTGTTCTGTCAGGCGGCTGAAGGCAATAAGGGTAATCAGTGCGCCTTCCAATTCCCGAATGTTGGAGGTGATGTACGTGGCGATATAGCGCAGCACGTCAAGCGGCGCGGTAATGTTGTCCTGTTTCGCCTTGTTTTGCAGGATGGCAACGCGTGTTTCAAGATCAGGCGGCTGGATGTCGGTGACCAGTCCCCATTCAAATCGTGATACCAGACGCTCTTCAATCCCCTTCATCTCCTTGGGACTGCGGTCGCTCGAAATGACAATCTGCTTATGCGCGTCAAAAAGCGAATTAAACGTGTGGAAAAACTCTTCCTGTGTCGCTTCTTTGCCGGAAATAAAGTGGATGTCGTCAATGAGCAGCATGTCCACCCGGCGATATTTGGCGCGGAACCGTTGCGTGTCTTTGTCGGCAATGCTTTGGATCATCTGATTGGTGAACTCTTCGGAAGAAATAAACACCACCCGCAAACTCGGGTCGGAGGCCAGAAGTCCCTGACCCGCCGCCTGCATCAGATGTGTTTTGCCCAAGCCCGTGCCGCCGTACAGAAACAACGGGTTATAGGCGCGGCCCGGGGATTGTTCCACTGCGCGCGTAGCCGCATGGGCGAAGCGATTGCCCGCGCCAACCACAAAGCGGTCAAAGGTGTATCGGGGATTAAAGCCATTGTACCGTTGTCGTGGTTTTGGGGCGGTTTTCTTTACGCTTTGTTTCGTTGCGACAGGCGTTTCGGGTTCCGGCGTGACAGCAACCTCGCCCGTCATATACTTTACGGCCTTGAGGCTGGGCGCAACCTTTCGCACCGCCTCATGGACGGCGTCCTGATAATGTTCCTCCAGCCAGTTGGCAAAAAACTGACTTGGGACACGAATCGTCAACACCCCGTCTTGATACGATTCAAATGCGGTTTGCGAAAACCAGTTTTTGTAACTGTATTCGTCCAAGGCCTCCCGCAAATGAGGCTGTGCCAACCGCCAGGGATTTGAGCCCACCGCCAACGCGGATACGTGTTCATCGTTCTTATCGTTTGCCATATCTGTCCGCCCTGATTGGTTACGATTATGCTTTCGCACTGCTATCCACCCGAACGCCCAAGAGGCGTACGTCCACAGGCAAAAACATAGTGACTTGTTCTCGCCCGCACAACATCATTTTTGGCCTATGGCCTGCCCTTCCGTGCATCACTGACCTGCAACGAATACAACGTACTCATGAACAATTCAACCCTGATTCAGGCTATGTTACAGGAAAGTTAGGCGCAGGCTACTCCCGCCCGAAAATCATGTTGCTTGAATGCTAGTCTGCATGAATCCCGGGCGGTTTGTCAAGGTCTTTTTCAAGTTGTTGATGCATAAGCGCTTTGGCTTGTTCCCACAGCATATCCAGCCTGTCCGGCGTGCAACTTTGCAGTGAAATACCGTCTTTTTCGGCAATTTGCGTCACCTGTTTCATCCGTGCTTCAAAGCGTGTGGTGGCTGCGTGCAGGCATGTTTCGGGATTGGCGTTAAGAAACCGTGCCACACTTACTGCGGCAAAGAGCAAATCGCCCAGTTCCGCATACGCATGGGAGGTGTCTTTGTGGGCGACGGCGTCGCGCAATTCATCCAGCTCTTCCGCGACCTTGTCCAATACGCCGGCAATTTCAGGCCAGTCGAAGCCCTGCTCAGACGCGGCTTTTTGCACGGTTACAGCGCGTGGAAAAGCGCCGACAGCATGTGTAGTCATGTTCGCAGTCTTATTCGATATCTTGTTGTGTTCCATACTGTAGCGAGCCTCCTGAACAGGATGTGTCAGCGGACAAGACGGAGCGGCGTCTTCGGAAGCGCACGGCCACCACCGGACGCTCAGTATACGGGGTGGTTCTTAACCAAAACAACCCGACATCTTTTCTGTTGCGCACAAGACGGCACGCTGCTTACGCCCGCGGTTTTCTTGCGTGAAAACGGCGCAATAGGCGTTTGACATGTCAACACAACATGGCGTATTGAGCGATATGATTCTACGCAAAATGTTGTATTAAGCCGGCTGTTTTGGTAT
>SKQZ01000103.1 GCA_007118765.1 Candidatus Hydrogenedentota bacterium | reverse complement strand
GGACATTACAAGCCCATGCCGGGTGACCCAAAGGCAGGCGATTAAAGCGCTTGGCCGCATCGGTGGGGATGCCGCCCGCGAAGCGCTCCGTGCTTATGTGGCGAAGGAAAAACATAACAACCCCTATCCGCCCTTTGTGAACAATAACCGCACCGACCATTTTACCTTTGACGACGCTTCTCCACTCAATCCGCGCACACTGCAGGCAGCCGTGCGTTCGCTGGGTCTTCTGAACGATAGGGAGGCCATCCCTTTGTTCCGGCGCATACTGGCGGAGCACACCGAACCGAGAACTGGCAATTTGTTTCTGGCCGAGGCGGTGGTTGAGGCATTGGGTTTTATTGACGCCCCTGAAGTCGAAGAGTTGTTGATAGACACCTTTTCCAGACTGGGGTGTTATGCCGATTATGTCGGTTGGTACAGTGATCACCCTGCGTTATATGCCTGCCATTCTTCGCCCATCCATGCCCGTGTGATTGAGGCATTGGACCGTATTGGCGCAACCGGCGCCGCGGCCATTGTCCCGCACATTATCCGTTCCATCCCAACCGATCCCGATCGCGCCCTGTTTCTGGAAACCGATACCTACGAGCTGCTGGCCGGGCGGGTTATTCGACGTTCCGGGCGCGGACACGAAGTAATTGCGGCGTGTCTGGCCATGCTGGGCGATCCCAATGAGACCGTCGGGGAACCCTTGCAGGCGGCAATCAGCGACACGGTGAACGCGTGGGCCGGTCATCCCTGTCCGGAGAATCGCGCCGCACAACTGCTGGCATCGCTTTGCCGTGAACCCCGGTACGCCCCCGCGGTGCGGGCCGCTTATGAGCGCTATCTGGCCAAGCCGGAAGAGTTGTTTGCGCGGGAGATCAACAATCCGACGACGTTCAATGTTGCCCTGCCGACGCGTCATTGGGTACTGTTCTTTTTGGGTCGCGCATTGGGGAATCTGCAAGATCCGGATTCGGTTGATATGCTGCTCGCATCCCTTGCCCCGGAACTGCATGAAGCGCGCCACGGGCGTCCCGCCCCGGACAACCCGAACATTCATTTGCTGCAGATGGAGGCCACGCCCTGCTGGCGCGCGGCGGCAGCGTGGGCGCTGGGGCACATTGGCGAAAGACGCGCTGTTCCCGTCTTGCTTGACACCGTGGCGAATCTTGACAACGCCGTGGATACCCGGTACGCCGCTGCCGAGGCGCTGGTGCGTCTCGCAGATGCCGACGACAGGACGGCCATAAGAGCATTGGCTGAAGACTATCCGGAGGTGTCCGTGCGCCGCAAACTGCTGGAGGCGCGTCCTTGATGCGTGTGGTGTATTCCCGTCTTACGGATGATGCGTGGAATCACGCTGAAGCGTGAAGGTATGGTCAAAGGGCGTGAACCCGGTGAAGTACAGGCGGTTCATATCGGTGTAACCGGCGGCTGCGCCACGGATGGCGGTATAGCCATGTTCCGCTTTGCCGGGGCCGATACGGAGCACGTCCTCGCCAACGCGGTAGCGCGCATATCCTTCACGGAGCAGAAAGGTCATGTTTCCGGCGGGAGCGGGCACAACGCCCTCAAATTCGCCGCCGGGCCGGAAAGCGATCTCCACGGCAAGGGGTACGATGTCGGTGCCGGCGGCATGGACGCGTATCTCAATGCCGGGGCCCATTTCGCGGATGTGGGCGTTGTAAACAAGGCGGCATTCCTCACTGGTTTCCCGCTGCCGTATGAGTTCGCGCCAGTTTTCGCGGGTGACCGGTTGCAATTGGTCGCCGCGCAGGGGTTGATAGTATTGCCCGAAGAGCTCCTGCCGAAAATATACGCCGTTGTCTCGTGTGACCGTTTCGTCGGGCACGAACTCGCCCCGTCCGAAGAAGGCCGTGGCAAACCGCATGCCTTCCACGACAACGTCACCGCAATGAACGACCACCTTATCGCCCGCCCTATCGGGAAGCAGAGCGGCATGAAAGCCTTCCTTGCGTATGTGCAGCGCGTTTTCCGGCAATGACATTTCCTTGTGCTCCATGTTCATGGGCATTCCCTTGAGTAATGCTTGTTGACAGCGTCCATCAGGTCATTTCCAAAGAAAGGGTATGTTCAAAAGGCGTATGGCCCGTAAGGTATATATGCAGCGCGTTGTTGTCGTGTCCTCTGGCGAGCGTTTCCATTTGCTCATGTTCCTTTACGCCGGGGCCAATGCGCAGCACGTTGCCGTTTACCCGATAATGGGCATATTCTCCGGTTAAGAAATAGCCGTTATTCCGTGGTGCGGGCGCAACCCCTTCGAGCTCCCCGCCCGGACGGAGCCCCACCTCAATCGCCACAGGCGCCTTATCTTCCCCAAAAACACGAAACTGCATGTCAATCCCCGTTTCTTTTGGCATGGCAAGCATTTCAAAATGGAGCGTTATGCCACTCCGTGACACGCTTTGGCGAAACCGCAGGCCGTTCGCCCGGCGGTCCATTTCGTTAGGCACAAATATACGTTGCCGTGCGGGGTCCGCCATGAGCCGTACACTTTGAACCACCGCCGTGCCGAAATGTGCTGCAAGCCGGTTTTCCTGATGAAGGCCCAACAGGGTCATGCTGAGGGGGCCGCGGCGGACACGGGTGATTTCGGACAGGGGATAGGAACGTTCAAAAGCGTCGGGCAATGGCTTCGGCGGCGGCAATGGCGCCAGCATTTCGGGGTATTCCATTAGGGTGGGCAGCGAGACACGGTCGGGCTCAATGTCCGCGAGCATGGCGGCGTACTGTCCGTTGTTGTCGTGCAAGGCCATGTAGCGCAGTGCGAACCAGTAGGCGCCCATGTCCCGGGGTTGTGCGACATCCTGTCGCCGTGAGATTTCGGTGACCACTTCACCGTTGGGGTGCATGAGATAGCGCATGGCATCCAGATTGGTGCGTACCGGCACGAACAACTCCGGACGTTCCAGTTTTACCGCCATTACCGTGAATGCATGGTTAATATGCCCGTTATAGATGCCGGTGCTGCGTTCAATGTACTGGCCTTCTTCGTCAATGTCAATGCTTTCGGCGAGCCATTCGTCAATTCGCCTGACATACTGTCGGTGGCTGTACAGTTCATGGAGTTGCGCCAGCGCCGCACACACCACCCACCGATGATTGGGGGTGTGGATGCCGCCTTGTGCCATGCCGTCGCCTGCATGCTCAAGAAAGGGGCGCAACAGGTCAAATATGGTGTCGTCGTCATGTTTTTGTGCCAACCGCGCCGCCGTGGCCACCCGATGCACCACAAATCCCGTGTCCGGCGGCGAGTTGAAGTTGGTGGTAATAAGATCGATGTTGCCGTCGTCGGTCTGGGCGCGCTCAAGAAACCGGGCGGCCAATTCCATGCGCGCAAGCACTTCCGATGAGCAGTGCCATTTGGAAGCGGGGTGGTAGTATGCGGCCGCGCATTCATAGAGCAGGGCGGCCGCAGACCGCGGGTCATGGAGGCCAAAGTGATCGGGCAGGCCGCCAAGCCATTTGCTTGCAGGGTCTAGGACTTGTCGCGACAGCAGATTTTGAACGCGGCTGTCCTGGGCGTTGGTCCATGCGTCGGGGACCGTCATGGCGGCGGTCTTGTCATTTGCCGTGGATCTCAGCGATAACGACGCCAACGAGGTTG
>SKQZ01000385.1 GCA_007118765.1 Candidatus Hydrogenedentota bacterium | reverse complement strand
CGCCGACAATGCCGAAATCGACCCTAACGACGGGTTGCCATCGCCTGCATGTCCCGAAATCTCCCTGTTCTGTCAGGCGCCCGTCGAGCCTTACGACGTATGGTCTTCGTACCTAAGTGATACCGAGACCGGTCATACCATGTTAGAGTCTTTTGACGGCATAACCGAAGCTATTGCAAACGTGGACTGGTGGGTTGTGTCCGGTTCGTATCACGACTGTGTTGGCTATTGGATCCCACAAGAACCAACAACGAATGAATTCATCATAACCCTGTTCGAAGATGCAGGTGATACTTACGGCGCGGTGGTACACCAGGAAACGGTGGTCGCCGAACGTACGGACTTGCCCCATCTCTATTTGCGCAATTATCCTTTGCGACAATATACTTCCCGCCTGTCTGCGCCTGTTATGCTAACCGATGGTTGGGTGCGTATAGAGCAAGTACGGTCGTCAGCAGACCCAAATGCCATGTGGGTGACCAGCAACGAAGGGGATGGACGCGCACTCCAATGGGACAGCTATTTCGGCGGTTATTTCTGGGCGGATGACGACTTGTCACTATCCTTGTCTCCTGTTGATATCCAAATTGCATTTTACTGTGCGCCATCGCGCGGAAAGCCCCCCCTGAACGTTAAACTCACGGGCAGTGTTTCCGGTAACTACGAACCGGTAACAAACTGGCATTGGGATTTGGGGGACGGCGAGATAAGGGATGGCAATGATTCTATTATCACCCACGAGTATCAGCAGGAAGGCAGTTATACCGTAACCCTTACGGTTACCGTTGGCGAGGAGGTTATTACACTGACCAAGGAGAATGCCGTCTTTGTCAGCCATGAAATGCCAGTGTCAACACCCTTTTCGCTACTCGTCTTGTGCACGGCATTCATTCTATGTGTTGGTGTGTACATGGGCAACGAAAAGCGACGGAACATACCGCCAAAGTAAGTCGCAACAAAATGCTACGTTGTCACCCCCTCCAGATGATCACGCGCATGCCTGTGCCGGTTGTTCCGTAGGCATCCCGGGTCGGCGTACACATGCAACCGTCTATCTCCAATGATCGGGGCTTTTGCGTATGTGGATGCGGAATCGGTATCATGGACACAGAACGCATGTAGCGCACCACCAACAGGAAACCGAAAGGATAACGGCATGTCGAATCTTTCACGACGGGAGTTTTTGCGCGTGGGCGCGGTAGGAATCGCAGGCGTGGGGTTGGCGCAAGGAATGGCACGGGGTGAAGAACCTTTTACATTTGCCACCATCAATGATACCCATATCACGGACGCCGCGAGCGTGGCGATAGTGGATGAGGCGGTTGCCGCCATCAATGCCGACGTGCGCATCCGGTTCACCTGTGCCCTTGGCGATGTGGCCACCGACGGCAAGGAAAAGGAGTTGGCCCTGTGCAAAGCGGCATTTGACAACCTTCATAAACCGTATCATGTTGTACCCGGCAATCATGATGTGTTCCCGGAGGCGGAGGACATCTACGCCAATTATACCGAGGCCTTTGGGCCGGTACACTGGACACACACGGCGGCGGGCTGGAAATTCATCGGCATGAATTCCTGCGAAGGCGCCAAAAGCGATGTCACCGTATCCGATGACGAGCTGGCGTGGTTGCAGGCACGACTCGAAGAAACCGACCCGCATCAACCTCTGGCGCTGTTTTGTCATCATCCCATGAATCCGAATACCAAAGCGTATCGCATTTTGAATGCAGACGCGATTCTGTCCTTGTTTGCCGGGCATAACCTGAAGATTGTGGCTGCGGGCCATTGGCACGGCAATCAAGTGGAAGAGGCCGACGGCGTGTTGTTTGTTACCACGGCCTGCTGCGCCACCACCCGTGATAATTTTGACGGAACCTCCGAAAAGGGATATCGGCTGTTCCATCTCGCCGGCGATTCCGTGGAAACGGAGTTCGTCGTCGTCCGCGGATAGGCGTTGGCCGCGCACCAAGGATGAACGAAAAAAGGAGTTTTGTCAGATGAGCGCATTTTTGGATGCCATTAAAACGGCTCGGGTGCTTGTATCCGACGGCGGCTGGGGTTCTTTTCTGGTCGCCAAAGGGTTGCAGCCCGGCCAATGCCCGGAATTGTGGAATCTTGAGAACCCGGATGCTGTGCGCGATATTGCACGCATGTATGCCGATGCCGGCGCCTTGATTGTGTTGACCAACAGCTTCGGCGGCACCCGGTACAAATTGGAACCGTATGGGCTGGCGGAGCAGGTGACGGCCATCAATACGGCAGCGGCACAGCTGTCGCAGGAAGGCACGGGTGATGATGCGTTCGTGCTGGCTTCCATGGGACCCACCGGCAAAATACTCATGATGGGCGAGGTCACGGAGGAGGATGTATACGAGGCCTTCAAAGAGCAGGCGCTGGCCCTTGCGGCGGGCGGCGCTGACGCCATTACCGTGGAGACCATGACGGCCCTTGACGAGGCCGCTCTCGCCGTGCGCGCCGTAAAAGAGCATACGACATTGCCCGTGGCGGCCAGCTTTACATTCGACGTTAAAACGGCCGACGGGTATCGCACCATGATGGGGGTCTCGCCGGAACAGATGGCCGAGGCCATGTTGGCCGCGGGTGCGGATATGCTGGGGACAAATTGCAGCTTGGGTTCCGATGAGATGGTGGCGGTTGTGGCCGCATTGCATGCCGCTGCACCGGACACGCCGTTGATTGCCCATCCCAACGCAGGCCAGCCTGTTCAACAAGATGACGGCAGTGTGATGTACCCGGAAACGCCGGAGTACATGGCGGCGAATGTCCCCGCTTTGATTGATGCGGGCGCATCCGTTATCGGCGGTTGCTGCGGCACCGGTCCGGAACATATCCGGGCCATTCGTGCCGCTGTGGACGAGGCGTTATAATATGCCCATCCCGCCACAGACGCCACAGGAAAATATCGGTTACCATGTGATGGCGAAGCCCGTGGGCCCTGCGTGCAACATGCGGTGCCTGTATTGTTTCTATTTGGAAAAATACAAGCTGTATCCAGACAGAACCGAACGGGTTATGTCAGATGATACCCTTGAGGCCTACATCCGCCAATACATTGAGGGGCTGTCCCATCAACCGGAGATTCATTTTGCGTGGCAGGGCGGCGAACCCACCATGGCCGGACTTGAGTTCTTTCGGAAAGCGGTCGCCCTGCAACAGCAATACGCCGGCGGCAGAACCATTCATAATGCGCTGCAAACAAACGGCATCCTTATTGACGATGCATGGGCGGCGTTTTTGGCGGAACATCGGTTTCTGGTCGGCTTGTCTTTGGACGGGCCCGAGCGATTTCACGACGCATTTCGACATGATGCGGGCGGCAACCCCACTTTCAAACGGGTCATGACAACGCTCGAACGCCTGAAAACGCATGAGGTGGATTTTAACATCCTTGCCTGTGTCAATCGGCAGACCGCAGATGCGCCGGAAGAGGTATACCGCTTTTTGCGCGCCCACGGCTCCGGGTTTATTCAGTTCATCCCCATTGTGGAGCGCAGTGCGGAAACGGATGATCCGAATGAATTGACTCTTGTCAAGCCGGGCGACGATGTGGATGCCACCGTGACGCCTTGGAGCGTAAGGCCGGAGCAATACGGCCGGTTTTTGGCCGCCATTTTTG
>SKQZ01000214.1 GCA_007118765.1 Candidatus Hydrogenedentota bacterium | reverse complement strand
TACCCTATTGGTCACATCAACGGCGAGGTCTGTTTCAACTGCTGTTCTCAGGACGATTGCATTCAGCGCCCACTCTATATTTTAACATGCTTTCCCGTGCAATCAAGATGCAGGAGTGCTTTCCCATTGTCGCAATCCGAAGCGGGACAGATAAATGGGCAGCACCTGAAATGCCGGGTTGAGTTCTGTCGCCGCGTTCACAAAGGCTCTCTTCTGTTCGTTTTCCGGCCCGCACAGAACCGTCACCGACCCCCCTTCGCCGCCTGCGCCGTTCACTTTCCAGCCACCGGCGCCGTGTGTGCGGGCGAGATCAATTATCGCCTCCGCTTCGGACGATACCAATGCAGGATGCAGGGCGCGCTGTGCATCCGTGTTCTCAATCATGGCGTTGCCAAATGTCTGAAAGTCGCCTGTATACAACGCGTTCTTGCCCTTGTGCGCCGCACGACGCAAGGGCGCAAGCGCCGATTTGTCCGCGCTCTCCCGCTCAAAGTTTGCAATGACCTTGCCGTGCACCTCGCTTGAGGCATGGGAGCGTCCCAAATAAACAAGCACAAGCCGACGTTCCAGTTCCCACCAGATATTGTTTGGCACGGTAATCTGCGACACGGAAGCATTGGGATACGCATGCATGTCAATGAAACAGACGCCGCCGTATGCCGAACAGAGTTGATCCTGAATGCCGCATTGCAGGCCCAGTTTATCAGTTTCGACACGTTGCGCCATGGCGGCAACTTCATGGGGCGTCATGCGACCCGGCGTCAGCAAATCAAGCGCACCCAGCAGGGCCACGCTTATGGCCGCGGAAGTGCCCGTGGAGCCACCCGGCGGCGCAGCGGAGTAAAGATTGGCCTCCAGCGCCAAATCGTCGGGCAGGTCCATAATATCCAGACAGGCCTCAAGCAAGGGGTGCTTTTCATATTCGATGGGCAGCGGTACGGCGTACCGGTCACCGAAATTCTCGGCATTCAGGATAATTTCACGGACGCCCGGCGTGCCGCTCCGCTTCACAAAGAGCTGTACTTCCGCATAGGGATATACGCCGATATTCAAGACGGCGCCGCGCTCGGCAAACCATGTATCCGTCCAGCCGCCGAGATCACATATCCGGATGGGGGCGGTGGCGTTGATGACACGGTGGGGCGTATTTTCTTTCATGTAACAGCTCCTGCGCCGATCATGCAACGCCGACGACAACCCTGTGCATGGCGGTCTGACTAGTCCATCTGGTCGGTGGGAATTGCTTCGTCAACAAGCATGACCGGGATATCATCGCGTATGGGATAAACATATTGTTCGTCTTCGCGAATGAGTCCGCCGTCAATCGGTTCGCGTACCGGTTCGCCCGCCCGGTTTTTAAGCGCGTCTGCTGCGATGGCAGCGTTGATTTTATCGCGCAACGCCTCGGAAATTTCGCTGACAGGCGTTTTATTCTCGGGGCAAACAAGGATGGCAAGCAGTTCGGAGCTTATCATGGATGAGGACTCCCGGTTTTCTTGCGGGCATTATTATGCCGGTGTAATTTTTCCAAGTACCACCGCCTCAGACGCGCCCGTTGCCTGGGGCACGTTCGACGGCGTTCCGAAAATGGTTTCATTGCCTAGAATGGCAAATGCAATGGCCTCGCGTGCATTATGCGAAATGCCAACACGATCGCTGATATAGATTTTAAGGTCGGGCAACGCCTTTTGCAATTTCAGCATGATGGTGCCGTTCATGGCGCCACCGCCGCCCACAACCATGTGGGATACGTCGTATTTGGGCGAAACATATCGCTTATAAGCATCCACAATGCTTTGTACGGTCGCTTCGGTCACGGTCGCCACCATATCTTCATAGGAGTGGTCGCGACGACTTGCCAAGGCATCACGCAAATAGGCGTTAATGCCAAAATGCTCGCGGCCGGTGCTTTTCGGCGGCTCTTTGCTGAAATAGCTGTCACTCAAAAGATATTCCAAAAATTCGGGGATGACCTTGCCGCGCCGCGCTGCTTCGCCGTTTTCATCGAACGCCCGTTTGCCACGGGACAGAATCCGTACGGTTCCATCAATAATGATGTTGCCCGGGCCGGTGTCAAACGCCAGGATGTCCTTGAAATCCGGGGTAACCACCGTGATATTGGCGATCCCGCCGATATTCAGACATACGGTGGTGCGTTCATCCCGGCCAAACAACAACCAATCGGCATAGGGAACCAAGGGCGCTCCCTGACCGCCTGCGGCCATATCGCGAACACGAAAATCTGACACCACAATTTTCTTCGTACGCTGGGCGATCACAGCGGGCTCGCCTATTTGCAGCGTGCCATAGTGTGCATTGGTGGGCGATGGCGGATAATGGCCCACGGTGTGACCATGCGCAGCAATAAAGTCCACCTCAATATCGTTCTCTTCGGCAACATCCAACATCGCTTGGGAAGCTTCGGCCATCCGTTCGCCCAGACCGAAGTTCAGCAGGCACACTTCACGCGAAGACATCTGTTCCGCCAGCAAGCGCTTGCGCAGATCTTCTTCATAGGGAAAAGCTTTGTGGGCAATGAATTTCATAGCCATGCCGGGGCCCGTTCCTTTGAGACGCACCAATACCGCATCCACGCCATCACAAGAAGTGCCGGACATCAATCCAATCACAAATCGAGCTCGTTTTTCACGAATTGCCTGAAGATCCATCAGCGCGTCCTTTCAATGCTTACTCCCGTGAAATAGTGTGTCACTATCTCCTCAACCTTTCTGCCTGCAGCAGCCATGCCGCGTGCGCCGTATTGGCACATCCCCACGCCGTGACCGCGTCCACCGCCATAAAAGACAAACGATGACGGCGTACCGCCCGCCGGTAGCGTCTCTATTATAAACATAGCGCTGGGCAATCCGCCAAATAGTTGCCGGATGGCCAGTTCCCGCTCAACGGTTGCAGAACCTGCACTGCCCTCAATTGTAACTGATCGCAGACGTCCACTTACACCCCGTGCGCCCGTATGAATGGCGCGAACAGTGCCCACGTTATGCCGCCTATTGACAAGTTCGGATAGTTCCGCAACGGAAAATCGCTTTTGCCAGCGAAATGTATCGTTGCCGGGCGCACACCATGCCGCAGGTCTTCCTGTGATCTGTGTGCGCCAGCCACCCTCGCTTGTCGGGGCTGACACCTGCTGTTGCGCGTCGAAATCCGGCTTGCCGCGCAGCGCCATGTTTGGCGGCCCACTCCAGACATTCTCGTTATTTTCCGTCCAACCGCCGCAACACGCAGAAAATACTGTGGTCGCAAATTTGTTGTCCCGGGTCAAGGCTTGGCCCGCAGTGGCCGCCACTGCTGCATCCGTATTCGGATGATGACCGCCAATACCCAGGTAGGCGCGGCATCCCTCCAAAGCCGTAAAGTCAAATCCTTCCAACTTGTATTTGCCCGCCAACGAGGCAAAAATCTCGCTACGGGCAACAACAGCCTGCGCTTTCAGCGCTTCGTCAGGCCATCCGGCGGGCATTTCAGCGGGCAACACGCCGCGCAAGTACAACTCCACAGGAAGTCGGCCATACACCTCCACCGCACCGTCCATGCCGACGGCAAGCCGCAACGAACCGTGCAGCAGCCGGTTGGCTTGGCGTTGTTGCCAAAAGCTGCTGGACATGTCTTGTAGTTCAATCGG
>SKQZ01000072.1 GCA_007118765.1 Candidatus Hydrogenedentota bacterium | reverse complement strand
ATTCGCGTACAGCGAATAGGCAACATATAGCGCCGCCGGCAAAAGGGTGAGACAGGCAACGCCGTAACGGGCGATTCGGTTCAGGTCAATCCTTTTTTCCAGGAAGCAAAAAATAATTGGCGTACCCACAAAAAGCATGTAGCTTTCGGGCAGGTGATGAAACCGAATGAATATCAGCCCTGTGGCGGCGAGACCGCTGAGTACAAAATAGCGCCATTTGCGTGTTGTTTCGCCCCGGATCAAAAAGGCGGCCTGTAACAACAAAAAAAGCGCTGCACGAATAAAATGTGGCTTGTTGATGAGGTATCCGAAGATAGTGACGCCCTGCATGTCAAGTGAAAGAGGAAAGTCGAGGAACGGCAGGCGGTTAAGCACCCATATTATCCAGCCGAACCCCGTTCCAAACACAAGCAGGCTCAGGGCGAGTCGGCGCGTGGAAATCGTTTCGAAACACTGGACAGCCAGATAGTATCCGGCAAACATGAAACACAATACCGTGATAACCCGCCAGATATGAAACACTGCCATGAGCGGCAGATTGAAATGGCGTGCCATGCGCCCGAACAAAAACCATTCCAAATCGAAATAGGCGCGTGGGGTTGGTTCCGGCGTCATGCGGTTTTGAAAAAGCCAGGCCCCTTCCTTGGCCTGTCTGGCTAACATCAGATAGCCGTTGCCGCCGGTTGTGTTGTTTCCAAGCAGGCCCATATACACTTGGTCGTCGCCTGCTGAGAGGTATCCGTAGGCGAAGGGCAATGTACCCAAAACCAACATGAACGCCGCCAAGAGCAGCGGGAACCAGTACTCTCGTGGCGTTGCGGCGCCCACTACAGGTATCCCAACGTTTGCATGTGCTCAATCATCTCAGGGGGCAGTTCGCCGGGCGCTTCGCTGGTGTCATGTAAATAGCCCAATGCCCGCATCCGTTCCACTTGCTCCGGCGGCATGTGTGGTTTCTCGGATAGTACGCGCTCACGATCCGATAATGGCGTCGGACAGCGTTCAATATGGCGCTTATAAATGTCTCTGTAGGGGCGCAGCTGCTCATCAGACGCTTCATCAATGAGGTTGTTGTGTTGTGTAGGATCCTCGTCCGTATTGTAGAAAGCTTCATAGGTTATTGGTCCGAATATATCGCGCGGCGCCACGCGGTTCATGGCGAAGTTCTGACGGATGTCAATTTCGTTTGCCCATACTTCAGTGGACTCTTCCATGTTCAGCCAACGCTGGGCCGCCAGATAGGCATGTCCGTCATGTTGAATCATGCGCGCTATTACCCGGGATTGCAGCGCCAATTCCGCAATAATCGGATTGTCATGCGGCACAAAACGCCACTGGTCATCCTGTTGTTCAAATAGAGGTACACCATCAAACGTATCGTCGGCGCCGGACATGCCGGAGAGATGCAGCAGCGTCGGCATAACATCCACAAGTGACACACGGTCTTGGATGCGTTCCGGGGCGAGTATTCCGGGCGCCCAGAATATCAAGGGCACATGCACGGATTCCCAGTACAGACGCCAGGCATGCTCCACAAAATCGTGATCGAGAAATTCTTCACCATGGTCCGATGTGAAGATGACCAATGTATTGTCCAAAACGCCAAGGTCATTCAATTCATTAAACAGGATTTTCAGGTGGGCGTCCACAAAAGCAATTTCCGCATCATACCGGCTGACCATACATTCATAGCGTGCCTCACCCGGGCCGAAGCCGTCCGCCACCAAACCGGGCAGATTTATGCGCAGGTCCTGCCAAATCCGTACGCGTTTCTCCGGTGGCAGCGGGTCCTCTGCAAACCGTTCGTAGTAGGACTCCGGCGGTTCGTATGGCGAGTGAGGATCAAGAAAATGCATGTATACAAAACGTTGTGAATCCAGATGCTCTTTGGTGAACTGGATGACGGCATCAACCAGATAGGGCGCCCTGCCACTTTGTCCAAAATCACCGTGAAACTCAAACGCATCAAATCCCGCGGAAAAGCCGGGGTAGTCCAGTCCGGTGGTATTTGCAAATAATCCCGTGGCATAGCCTGCTTCTCGAAAGTGTTCCGCCATGGTCTTCTGATCCGGGTTTGGGCGTGCATGCCAGCCCGTACCCCAAGCGTATGAGGAGGGAAAACGTCCCGAAAACAATGATGAGATGGATTCCCCCGTATACGATGAGTTGGATTGTGCGCGTTCAAATACAATGCCGGATTCGGCGAGTGTATCCACAAAGGGCGAGGTGGGCCGATGATAGCCATAACACCCCAAGTGGTCGGCCCGCAACGAATCTAATACGATCAGCAGGACGTTATAATCGCTAAGCGCTTTTGTGTCATTGACGGAGTTGGTCTCGCGTGTGTGGGTGACTGTTGGGGTCTCGTCGTGGGCAGCGTCACTGTCAGCTGATGGCGGCGGCGCGGAGCAACCCAGTGCCAACACGGTAAAGACAAACAATACGACCGTCATATATAGTGGATATCTGCCGCACGCGAACCGTGCGGGGCATGGGTGTGTCTTGCGGGCCTCGATTGCTTGGACGCGCCGCGTATGTATTGAGGATGATGCGCCCACAACGCGGCATATTTTCTGTAGCGATAAATCACAGGAAAACATGGTTCTTTGTTTCAATCCTTGCTTGTTGTTGATGCCCAACACTGAAACCTCCGATTATAATACGGCATACGGCACTACAATTGTAAAGCGGACGGCATCATTATTTTGTGTGCCGTGCAAGTTACCACGCCTTTGTTCGGCAAATGGGGCAGTAAATCATAGCGTAGGTGGTCCGGCCTGCAACGTGTAAACGTCCGATTGCATGCAAAGGTTTGACTAGGATTACCGCTGTGGATGCGGGCTAGTATCTTGAACGTATAAACAGAAGAAAGGCGGGCGTATCTTTCGACACTCCCGCCTTACATCATTTATTAAAGATTCAATCCAAAAGCGTATTTCATTACATTCCCGGAGGAAGCAAATGCGCATAGGACAACATACCGCCTTTACCGTAACCGGTTGTGGCAATCATGCCTTGGATGTCATTTGGTCCACCTTGCCAGCTGATGACCGCGGAACCATTGGGACGGCCACCATCGGGCTCGGGGCTGTCTTCACCCATGGGACGGTCGGGGACAAGTAGGCCTGACGCTGGGTCTTCCTGACCACCCGGTTCAGTATTGGGGTCATACTGTACGGGACGGAAGGCAAGGGACGCATTCGGTTGCACCTCAAAGGTGGCATCCTCTCCGTAAGGGCCTAGCTCCATACCTGCTGCATTGAAATACAGGATCTCGCATTCGATAATATCCGGCGTATTATTCTTCAGGTAGATGATCGTGGCAGGCCCTGTGCCTTCGACGGGTGGCCAACCACTTCCCGGAGCGGCGACGTCTGCAAACCACGGGATACCCAGTGAACTTGCAAATGCTACGCTCGCGCCAACTAATACCAAAATTACCAGTGCTCTTTTCATTGTTTCACCTCCTTTCGTTAAGAAAATCCTGTGGTAGTCGTTAAGGCGTCAATCAAGGCGCCGTATATACCACAACAATTTTCAACTTCAGTTAAGGCCTGTCTCTTGACTGGCCCGACTAGTTTATACCACAAACCGGTTTGGTATGTCAAGTTTTTTTTCATCCTTTTTTTGACCGGTGTTGTGGGCGGT
>SKQZ01000154.1 GCA_007118765.1 Candidatus Hydrogenedentota bacterium | reverse complement strand
TCGACCGGGCGGGAGCGGGTGACGCGCTGCATGATGTGCGCAAGCAATACCAACGCAACCAACACTGTTTTGATACGCCCCTTGAAGATATGCCGGTGTACGGCGCCATAGCATCCCGGTTTAATGATGACGGCGTCACGGCACTCTACTACGGACTGCTTGACGCCATAAACGACAAGTGCGACGGCAGATGGCCCGTGCCATCAGCACACCCCACGACAAAGCACTCCACCGATACGTCCGTTGTGGTGCCTCACGAACACATCAACTATCTTTCGGAAATTGCGCACACAGTGCGGAGTTACCGCGGCTGGGCGGAAAAGCAGGCCGCTGTCGCAACCTCCTGTTGGCAACTTGATGGCGCGGCGGCCATAGTGAAAGACGATGCCGTTAAGCACGCTCTGCGTGAAGCCAGAGAAGAAACGGCCACACGCATGGATACGCACTGTCACAACCTGCTTGCCACTTTCCCGGCGTTACGCGAATCCTATGGAGAAGACGAATTGCGCTACCAAGTGCGGGGACGTACGCTATGCGCGCCGTTATACAAAGAAAGTCTGGCCGGAAACCGGATTCCCCGTGTGGCCTTGCCACGCTTTGAAAATCAGGGCGATGTGTTGCGCTGGCTCCTGCTTGAAAACCTTCCCGGCTATTTCCCATATACTGCGGGCGCCTTCCCGCTCAAGCGAAGCGATGAAGCCGCCACACGCATGTTTGCGGGCGAAGGCGACCCGGCCCGCACCAATGCAAGGTTCAAGTATTTGTCCAAAGACGCCGAAGCAATACGACTCTCCACTGCTTTTGACTCCGTCACGCTTTATGGCGAAGACCCTGACGAGCGCCCGGACATCTATGGGAAGATCGGCTCCGCAGGCGTGTCTGTTTGCACACTGGACGACATGAAACGTCTTTTCGATGGTTTCGATTTGTGTGCGCCCAATACATCGGTGTCCATGACCATCAACGGGCCGGCCCCCATTATATTGGCCATGTTCTTCAATGCCGCCATTGACCAGCAATACGCTGCTTTTGAACACGAACATGGCAGGACGGCTTCTCCGCAAGAGCAGCTGGAGATTGCCGATAATGCACTGCGACAGGTACGCGGCACCGTCCAGGCTGATATCCTGAAAGAGGACCAAGGCCAGAACACCTGCCTTTTTGCCATTGATTTCGGGTTAAAAATGATGGGCGACGTGCAGGCATTCTTCTTGGAAAAGGGCGTGCGCAATTTCTATTCCGTATCTGTGTCGGGCTATCACATTGCCGAGGCAGGCGCAAACCCCATCACCCAACTTGCTTTTACGCTCGCCAATGGATTCACCTATGTCGAATACTACCTTTCCCGCGGTATGAGTGTGAACGAATTCGCACCGAATCTTTCCTTCTTTTTCTCCTGTGGGATGGACCCCGAATATGCAGTGCTTAATCGCGTTGCCCGCCGTATTTGGGCAATTACACTGCGCGACCGGTACGGCGCAGACGAACGGGCGCAGAAGTTAAAGGCACATATTCAGACCAGTGGCCGGTCGCTTCACGCGCAGGAAATACATTTCAATGACGTGCGCACCACGCTTCAGGCGCTTACCGCCTTCTATGACCAGTGCAACTCGCTACATACAAACGCCTACGATGAAGCCATCACCACGCCCACAGAAGAGTCCGTGCGCCGGGCACTCGCCATACAGCAGATTATCAGCAAAGAACATGGCCTCGCCGCTAATGAAAACCCGCTGCAAGGATCATTTATCATTGACGAACTCACTACGCTCGTTGAAGAGGCGGTACTGTGCGAATTTGAACGTTTATGCTCCCGTGGCGGTGTACTCGGCGCCATGGAACGCGGTTATCAACGCAGCGAAATCCAAGAGGAATCATTGCGATACGAGCATCTGAAAGCCACCGGCGCCTACCCCATCGTGGGCGTGAACACCTTTCTCAATCCCGATGTTGACCACGAAGAAACGCTTGACAACTTGGAACTGCGACGCGGCACGGAAGAGGAAAAGCTGGGACAAGTAGAGCGACTGCGTGATTTTCAGCAAAAACATGCCGAACGTGCGCCGGAAGCATTGGCGTCGTTGCAAAATGCTTGTCTCGCCGACGACAATATCTTTGCGGAACTGATGCACACCGTGCGCGTGTGTTCGCTGGGACAAATTACCCGGGCCTTGTTTGAAGTGGGCGGCCAGTATCGGCGCAATGCATAATGGTATGCGCCGCATGCAATTGGTACACCATGCAAAAAGAGGAGGAAGTAAGATGAAACAAGAGATACGTATAATGCCGTGCCTGGATATGCAGGACGGTCGTGTGGTCAAAGGCGTCCATTTTGTGGATATTCGGGACGCAGGCGACCCGGTGGAATGCGCGCAGGCTTATTGCGCCGCCGGTGCGGACGAACTGGCATTACTGGACATCACCGCCACCGTGGAAGGACGTGCCACCATGCTGGAGGTGGTGCGCCGCGTGGCCGATGCCATTACGATACCGTTTACCGTGGGCGGCGGTATCAATAGTGTTTCCGCGGCAGGTGCAGTGCTTGAGGCGGGCGCAAACAAAGTCTCCGTGAGCAGTGCGGCCTTCCGCACACCGGAGCTGATACCGGAACTGGTAAAAGCCTTTGGCGCGGACACCATAACCGTGGCGATTGATGTGGACAAAAACGACGCATTACCGTCCGGCTATGAGGTGTATATTGACGGTGGACGCACCGCCACCGGTTCCGATGCCATTGCGTGGACAAAACAGGTGGATAGCTTCGGGGTTGCGTGTATTCTGCCGACGAGCAAGGCAGGCGACGGCGCACGCACCGGCTACGATCTGCCGGTTATCCGGGCTATGGCCGATGCAGTCTCGGCTGACGTGGTTGCTTCCGGCGGCGCAGGCACGCTTGAACATTTCGTTGAAGCCGTGGAGGCGGGCGCACGAATTCTCCTGGCAGCGTCGGTATTTCACTTTAAGGTTATCGAAATTCCGGCCTTGAAGGCGTTTCTGCGCGATCGCGGCGTACACGTGCACATGCCCGAACATCAGTAACCCGAACATACCATCGGATTCCCTGTGCGGCCAGGAGTTTTACACCATGGCGAATCACCACCGCAGGCGGTGTGGTGCTTGCCATGACGAACTAAGCGCGGCCATCTCACGCGACCGCGTACGCCATGGCCTTGCAAGCTCGTTACCAAATTGCACTCATGTCATTACTCGCATCTTTTGTCGGCTAACCCAAAAACGAGTGCTTATATTCAAAATATCAACTGGGTTACGTCTGCACGTATGCAACCCCGTTGGGGTTGACAGGTGTTGTGTGGTTCGCATACCCAGGGTAGCCCCGCGTGGGGGGCAACCCTGGGCTATGATATGGAATCCCGTTGGGATTCTAAATGCAAAAGGATGTCTCTCGTTTTTTCGTTAGCCCGGATATTTCATCAGGTTTCGTCGTGAGCCTGTGAAGATTGCGCCAGAGCAGGTGTTTTGCGCAGGCCTCCGGCTGACAGCGTGTTATTACACGTCGAAGTCGGCGGACAAGCAAAGCGCCTGATATGGTGTAAGATTCGCAGGCGCAACAGAAATCTTGTGAAATATGCGGGTTAGGTAATGACAAGAGGTGCACTACTCCCAAGAAACTGCTTTTTATGATGTGGCAGGGATGAAATCCGGCGGGCGATTTATTCCGACGGGTCCATCAGCACCGTTGACGCTTGGTCCAGCAGACGTTCCCCATCCAGTGTCCATTCGATGCCGGCAAGGACCCAGTCATCAATCTTCTTGAGGAATTCCGGCGGCACGCCCATTAAACCGGCCACCTTCAGGATAAGCGCTTTCTCGTCTTTTTTGAAGATGCCGTCCAAATGCGCCAGCCGCAACAGCTCCTGCAGCACAATGATACGGCTCTCGGGACGCTGAAATTGGGCCGCGAGCGTCTCCAAGGAATCTGCCTCACAATCGCAAATCACATCACCCAACTGCACATTAAACAACTCAGCATAGTCCGCAAGCAACTCCCGTTCAATGTCATGCAACCGCCCGTCGGCACGGGCAAGACAGGCCATCAATTCCAACAAGGCGTGTTGTTCGTCATCTGTAAGCAATTCAATCATATAGTGTTCCTTCTCGCTTCCGCCGTAATCAGATTCGCGGTCTCGGCCCGTATTTTCCAAATACCTTCGCGCTTATGAGCGCTCCCAACGTGGCCGCACCCACCAGCATTATCATGGCGCCCACACGTACATACTGCGTTACCTGTTCGCTGTAAGGACGGCCTGTTTTGCAATACCGGGCGAAATGCTCGCAGTTGTTGCGAAACAAACTGTACCCATCGTGCTCAAGTTGTTCTTCCGCCAAGCGAATAGTTTCCTCACCCGGCAATACAACAACACCGTCTTGGTATGCAACAACGATTTTCTCGCCGCCGCGCAAAAACAACTCCATGTCAATGCGTTGTACCCGTGCGTCTTTTCGTCGCAGGGGCTCTCCCGAAAAATGGATAACCGTCCCATCGCCGGCATCTATCCCGTGATGATAGTACAGCCCGTTCCACCGCTTCACCATGATATGGTCACCCCGTGCCATACTCATCTTCTCCTTATTGCTTGTGTGTTCCATTCTTTCAGGTCATCAACTGGACGAACAGTATACCATTTTGAGTCTCTTAAACCCACACATTTATCCGGGTGTTATTGACAGCGCAAGATTGTCACCTCGCGTTTAACAAGGGAAAAAACACGTATCACGTTGCAACTTGATTTTCTTACGGGAAAGCCTGTAACATTCCCGCAATTACATTGTATATAGTATAAGTGTGTGCGCCATGTCTAAATGTTGTGGTCTGCATGCCCTTTGATTAGTGATTTTCCGGGGACGTTGAAATCAACTACAGGGATAGTACGCATACAATGACATTTCACGCTCGACTTGACGCCCTTGTTGTGCGATACGCGAAATGGGTGCTTGCCCACAAACCTCTGGTAATTGGCATCAGCATGGCAGTTACCATACTTTGTATGGCCGGATTGCACAACTTTCTGTTGAATAACGATTATGTCGTTTACTTCCAGCAA
The DNA here is from genome assembly GCA_007118765.1 of Candidatus Hydrogenedentota bacterium. Lineage (GTDB taxonomy): Bacteria > Hydrogenedentota > Hydrogenedentia > Hydrogenedentales > CAITNO01 > SLFT01. The sequence goes on along the minus strand of SKQZ01000154.1, from coordinate 7,980 downwards.
GATAATCCGCTCCTGCATGCCTATGAACAGACGCAGCAGGAATATGCCACAGACGATACCGTCTTTTTCGTGGTGACAGCCAACAACGGGGATGTTTTTGAACACCGCGTCTTGGAGGCCATTGACTATTTGAGCGAGGAGGCATGGCAACTGCCCTATGCCGCCCGGGTCGATTCCTTGACAACCTATCAACACGCGTGGTCGGAAGGGGATGACCTGCTTGTCAATGCGCTGGTGGAGCAACCCGCCACCATGACTTCCAAAGATTTGGCGACCGCACGGGAAATTGCCTATGCGGAGCCCATGTTGCAAAACAGGCTGATTAAAGAGGAGAGTCCGGTAACAGGTGTGAATGTTACCATCAATATCCCGGATGATGTGCCCCGGGCCTCCATCGGCATTACCAAAGCGGCAGAAGCGTTGATGGCCGATGTTGCGGAGCGGTATCCTGAGGTCTCCATACGGCTTACCGGGCTTGTGCCCTTAAACAATGCGTTTCTGGTAGCGTCGTTAAACGATCTTTTCCGGCTCGTGCCGCTGATGGTTCTCATTATCCTGATCACCATGATGCTCTTGCTGAAGTCATTTTGGTTGATGGTTGCCACGGTGTTGATCGTGATCTTATCGGCCTTTTCCGCCGTAGGCGTTTTGTCCTGGCTGGATTACGAGGTTTCCGGCCCGGTAACGGTACTGCCGCTCATTGTACTGACGCTGGCCGTGGCAAATTGCATCCATATCCTGATCAGCATGCAAACAGCCATGCGCAGCGGCATGAGCAAAACGCCCGCCATTGTGGAAAGTATCCGGGTCAATATGTTGCCCGTGTTCATTACCAGTTTGACCACGGCCATCGGTTTCCTCTGCATGACTATTACGCCCGTGCCGCCCTTGCGCGTGTTGGGGTGTTTCACCGCCTTTGGCGTGTTGGTGGCCTTTTGGCTGGCGGTGTTTCTGTTGCCTGCCTTGGTGGCCTGTCTTCCCTTTACCGTTTCGGCAAAATCCAGCGATGCCCGGATGCGTTCTTTTATGGAAAGTTTTGGCGAGTTTGTGCTTGCAAACAAAGGGGTGCTGGCCGTCAGCCTGACGGCCTTGGCCCTGCTGATCGCCATGAATATATCGTCCTTACGCATCAATAACCAGTTTGTTGAGTGGTTTGACAACGACTATCCCATCCGTCGGGATACGGAATATGCCATGAACCATTTAACAGGCATCTACCAGCTGGTCTTTGATATTCCGGCAGGCGATAGCGGGGATGTGAATGAACCTACGTATCTGGCGCATGTTGATGCCTTTACGACGTGGCTGGAATCGCACAAAGATATTGTCCACGTAAGCGGCATCACAAGCACCATGAAACGACTCAACAGTGCCATGCATGGGGATGATCCGGCCATGTATCGCATCCCGGAGTCGCGCGAAATGGCCGCGCAGTATCTGTTGCTTTATGAGATGTCACTGCCCATGGGCATGGCTTTGAATACCGAAGTAAACATGGATAAGTCGGCATCACGGCTGGTGGCGACCACACGCAACCTGCGATCCGAAGATATTACGGTACTGGCCAACGAGGCGGAAGCGTGGCAGCGCGAGCATTGGCCCCCCGCCATGTTCGCCCCGGCCCTCGGGCCCTCGGTGATGTTTGCCGAAGTCGCCCGGACAATGATGGAGTCCATGATGATTAGTGCGCCGCTGGCGTTGCTGCTGGTATCCATTGCGTTAATGTTTGCCCTGCGCAGCATCCGCTACGGACTGCTGAGTATTGTGCCCAATGTGTTGCCGCTGGCCGTCGGCTTCGGCATCTGGGGCCTTATGGGGCGCGACATGAACTTCAGCATGACGACCATTGTCGCCATGAGCGTGGGCATTGTAGTGGACGATACGGTGCATTTTCTCTCGAAATATCTGCGCGCACGACGGGAACATGGACTGTCGCCCGAAGACGGCATTCGCTATGCGTTCCGTTCCGTCGGCAAGGCCATGTGGGTTACGTCGTTTGTGCTCGTGGCCGGGTTTTCCATCATGATGCTGTCTCCCATGGCCTATTGCGACAATATGGGGTTGTTGACCAGTATCATAATCATTGCGGCGCTTATCGGTGATTTTATGTTGTTGCCCGCCATCTTATTGTATACTGATGGTCAGCGTGAAGTTGCGTATACGACCCTCAAGGAAGTAAAACATGAAGAGAAGACTGTTGCGGTGGAAGCATAACGTTTCTGCCATTACTATAGTGCTGTTTTGTATTCTTGTCGCGGCCAATACTACCGCTGACGACGGCCCGTCGCCCGAGGAGCGTGGGCTTGAGATCGCACGGGAAGCGTGGGAACGGGAACGGGGCTACGGCGATAGTGCCGCAGAGATGTACATGATTTTGCGCACGGGTACCGGACAGGAAGCGCGCCGCGAAATGCGGCTCCGGTCGTTGGAGGTGTCTGAAAACGAGTCCCGCGCCCTCATTATTTTCGATGCGCCCCCGGATGTGCGCGGTACGGCGCTGCTCACCCACTCCTTCAACGACCAGGAAGACAATCAATGGCTTTATCTGCCGGCTGCGGGCGCAGAACGCCGCATAGCGGGCGGCAGCCGGTCCGGTCCCTTCATGGGAAGCGAATTCGCTTTTGAGGATTTAAGCGTGCAACGGGTGGAACATTTCACCTATCGCTATATCGGCGAGGAAACACTAAATGACACGCCGTGTCATGTGATTGAACGGTTTCCCGCCGACACTGCGTCCGGCTATAAACGCCAGGTGGCATGGCTCGATAAAGAGCATTATCGGGTGCAAAAGGTGGACTATTACGACCGTCGCGATGAACTGTTGAAGACGCTTACGGCCGAAGGCTATCAACAGTACGAAGGCAAGTTTTGGCGGCCCGCCTCCATGACGATGCACAACCATCAGAACGGGCGCAGCACCGTCTTGGAATGGCGGAACATCACCTTCGACAATGACTTCACGACGCGCATGTTTGACCGTAGCGCCATCCGTCGCGCCCGTTGACGCATGCGGCGGGGTAACGACACACAAGGCGCGCCTTCAAACCTCTTTATCGTTGCGGTATTTCTCCTCCTCTGCACAACCGCAACCGCGGCAGGCTCTTGGTCCGGCAGCATTACCGGCGAAACGCGCCTGTTTCCGTCATCGCCGCTGTACCCGGAACAACATGGACACAACCTTTCGCTGGCATTGCGGGCCGAGTATCTTCACGAGTGGCCGGAAAGAAACGAGCGGTTCATGTTTTCCCCTTTCCTGCGCCTTGACCAAAAGGACTACCGGCGCACTCACGCGGATATTGGCGAACTGTATTGGCACAAGTTTGCGCCGAATTGGGAATTGCGCCTCGGCATCTGCAAGGTGTCCTGGGGCGTTGCGGAATCACAGAACCTGGTGGATATCATCAACCAGTCGGACATGGTGGAAGGGCCGACGGCAACCGCAAAACTCGGTCAGCCCATGGCCAACTTTACGTGGATTCAAGATTGGGGCATGCTGGACGTTTTTGTCATGCCGAAGTTCCGCGAGCGTACTTTTGCAGGCACACGCGGTCGGTTTCGCGCCCCCGTCCCCATTGACTTTGACCGTACGCAATATGAGTCCGGTATGCGCGACTGGCATACGGACGTCGCCATACGCTATTCCCATTATTTCGGCGCACTGGACGTGGCACTGTCCCACTTCGCCGGTACCAGCCGTGACCCACGCTACTTGGCGCGGGCCGCCGGCATCACCGTCTCACCCGATTCGCCTTGGGCAAATCTCACGGGCGGACGCATTGATTCACCGTACATTCGGCTGCTGCAGCGCATCCCCGGCGCACGGCTGCTTCCCTACTATGATCAAATACACCAGACCGGCCTGGAACTCCAATATATACACGACCGCTGGATATTCAAACTGGAGGCCATACACCGAAGCGGTCAGGGACGCACCTATACAGCGGCCACGGGCGGCGCGGAATACAGCTTTTATTCCGTGTTTCAAAGCCCCGTTGATATCACCGCTGTGCTTGAATATATGTGGGACAGCCGGGGACGACATGCGCTCACACCCTTTCAAAACGACATTTTCTTCGGCTCACGCGTCGCGTTCAACGATATCCAAAGCACCAGTATCCTGCTGGGCGCCATTGTGGATGCCCGGTCAGGCGCCACCGCCGCCGGCATGGAGGCCTCGCGGCGCTTGGGCAATGATTGGCGCATTGCCTTGGAGGCACGCATCTTCGCAAACATCCCCTCGGACGATATTCTCACCACAGCCCGGAAAGACGACTATATTCAGGCAAAACTCACGTGGTTCTTCTAGCCCGGAAACATTGCCGGGATTAAACTGCAAATCACGCATCACAAAAAAACGACGCGCTTGAAGTACCAAGCGCGTCGCTATCGTTTCTATATGGGGAGCAGCGTGTTCTTACAAATCTTCCATAACTGCACGGGCCACCGCTTTTGCCAAACGGCGCCGCCGCTGTTCAGAGGGTTTTTCGTAGTGTTTTACCTCTTTCAGGCGCTGCATGAGACCTTCCTTGTTACATTTCTTCTTAAAGCGCCGCAACGCTTTTTCGAAAGGCTCGTCAGTCTTGACACGAACTTTCGTCACGCGAATTCAACCTCCCCTCTGTCATAAAGTGCGTCCCCAAGCAGTTGGGTACGCCGGTTGGTATTGTAAAACAACATCCTGCAGGAAACTCCTTTGGGAAATGATATTAGCAGCCACAGTCTCTTACAACGCCGCCCAGTGCTCGACCATGCCAGCCAAGACATCAGCGCAGTGCGTTAAGACACAGGCGCGTAGTGTAGCAAATGCGCGCGGGAACTGTCAAAAAAAAACTTGTTGACCGGTACACCCATCCACTTTTTCACTCCGTGCCTCCAACTATTTTCTACGGAACGTGTCCCGAACACATGGCCACAGACCGTCAATACATGTGGTATACTAACCATAGAATGAGCGGTTCCCATCACCGCGTGTTATACCTGTGGGTACCGCTCTGGAAAGGCCGCCACACGAGCGACACCATAGATTTGAAGCGGTTGTGTTTTGACGATGTGTTTGACTTTCTGGAGGTATCTAGATGACCCGTTGCGGTATAGTGCCATGTTTTTTCCGGGGTAGGGGCGCATGAAAGCAGACCATGATACTGACGCCATAGAATTACTGGCCTGTTATCAACGTCCAAATGCGTTAGCGGCATTGCAAGAGTGTGCGGCCACATTCATACCGCCCATACAGATTCACGTTGCAGATTCCGTCCAAACACTTGCTGACTGTGCAGCAACTGCGCCGCCCCATGTCATTGTCATGGAAATTGTATCTGTGGACACGTTTTCTTCGCTTTATGCGCAATTGCGTGATGCCTTGAGCTGCGAACAAGTGCCGGTGGTGCTGACAACCGACTTGGATAATCTGCCTGCCCTGCGTGAAGAAGCCGTGCGGACCGGATTTCCCCCTTTGCAGGCGCATGCAGGCACACCGCAAGAATTGATCGCCGCGGCATGTGCAGTCGGCCAAGCGCACCAGCAGGAAACCGAGCTTCGCATAAGCAACCGACGCCTTGCCGGTTTGGCAGAAGAACGCTCCCAAGCGCTGCAGGAAAGCGAAGAGCGATACCGATTTCTTTTTAATGCGTGCAGTGACGGCGCAATGGCGTTTGAGATGAAAAAAGGGATGCCCCATCTGCTGGATGTGAACGACGTCGCATGCAAATGGCTCGGCTACAGTCGGGAGGAGCTTTTCCGCATCCCGCTGCGTCAACTGGCCGCGCCCGACCGGATGAACAACGTCGGTGGCCGCCTTGAGAGCATCTTGCAACATAATGAACTTTTGTTTGAAACTGTTTTGCGCGCACGGGACGGATCAAAACTTCCTTTAGAGATTATGACACGGTCTTTCCGTTTAAATGAAAACCGGCATGTCGTGGTAGCCTTGGGCAAACGATCGGATATATCGCTGACGTATCGCCGACAGAACAACACTGAGGATGAATACCGCCTTCTTGCAACACAGACCGGGCAAATGATCTATGACTGCACACTGGCGACCGGCCATGTCATTTGGGGCGGTGCAGTAGCGCAAATTTCCGGATTTACACCGCGCCAACTTGCGCAGGGCTCTTGGGAATTATGGCAGGAACGGATTGTGCAGGATGACCGTGCACGCGTGAAATCGCGTCTGGAGGAATCCCTGCAAACGGTGGGAAAATATCAAATTGAGTATCGCATAACACACAAATCCGGTGAGATACGGCATGTGGAGGATAGTGGCGTGGCACTGCCCGATCCATCGGGCAAGGCATATCGCTTGCTCGGCGCCATCAAGGACATCACCGCACGCATCAAGGCGGAAGAAGAACGGCGCAAAATGGATGATGAACTGCAACATTCGCAGCGCCTTGAAAGCCTCGGTGTTTTGGCCGGCGGCATTGCGCATGACTTTAACAACATCCTGGCAGGCATTATCGGCTTGACCGACCTGGCATTACGTGAAGTGCCCGGGTCATCGCTGGCGCATGGCGATTTGGTGGAGGCATTACAAGCGGCAAACAGGGCCAAGGAACTGGTAAAGCAGATTCTCGCATTCAGCAGACAGTCCCGGCAAGAACGCAATCCAATTTACCTGCACATTATAGCCCGGGAAACAATTAAGCTAATGCGGGCTTCGCTCCCCCCCATGATCGAAATCATTGATACCGTGGATACGCAATCCGGGGCGGTCATGGCAAACGCGGCCCAACTGTATCAGGTAATCACCAATTTTTCGACCAATGCCGCGCAAGCAATGACGGGACAAAGCGGTAAACTGGAAATCCGCGTGCGCGACGTGGAAGTGGACGACGCCATGACCAGCCGGCATCCGGCGCTGCGCCGCGGCCCCTATGTGGAACTGGCCGTCCGCGATACGGGCCATGGCATGGCGCCCTCCGTGCTGAACCGGGTTTTCGATCCCTTTTACACCACAAAAGGCCCCGGCGAAGGCACGGGCATGGGGCTGGCCGTGGTGCATGGCATCATTACCGACCACGGCGGCGCGGTATGGGCCGAAAGCAAGCTGGGCATGGGTTCGACGTTTTATGCCTACCTCCCCAGAATAGCCGGTGTGGTGGTTGAAGAGTACTTTGATAACGAGAAACTGCAACGCGGACATGAACGCATTTTGTTCGTGGACGATGATGATGCCGTGCTGCATTTTGTGGAGTCGGCACTGCCCCGTCAAGGGTTTGACATCACCCTGTGCCGAAGCGGTGAAGAAGGGCTGGAAACATTCCGGGAACAACCCGACAAGTTTGATTTGGTCATAACAGATCAGGTCATGCCGAAAATGTCCGGCGAGGAATTGGCCGCCGCCATTCATGTTGACGCCCCGGAAATCCCCATCATCCTGTTTACCGGGTTTAGCGAAGAATTGCCTAAGGACAAACTGCACGAAGCAGGTATTCGCGAAGTGGTGCTCAAGCCGATTATCGTGAAAGACCTCGTAAACGCAATCCGGCGCGCTATTGACACGCCGTCGGGCTAACCCCCCCCGTTCTCCCACCACCATATATTGCGTTTAACACAACATGTAGATTTTGTATCACAATATCTTGTATTCTGTTACCATATATGGTACAGTATAGAGACAAAGAGTTGCACTTCTCGTTGTTGACAGCAGACATGCGAACGCGTGACAACTGTGATGGAGGAAATTAGTGCATAGCGTTGCCTCACAATACAAGGCACGGTGTTGCGGCTTTCTGGTCGGCGCATTATTACTGTCACTGTCCACCGCGTTCGGCAGCGTGGTAGTGCGCGAAGAGCTGGAGTCGGGCGTGTACGCTGCCATTCGCGGCGGCAATGTACTGTTTCTTGAGTGCAGCCCGCCCCAAGGCAACCAAGCCCAAGACCTGCTGGAACAGTATTTGGCCAATAGCGACGACTGGCGGTTATACAAAGACCGTCTTGCCGTGGCCATCCCGTTCGCAAGGCTGAATCCTGATTCAC
>SKQZ01000134.1 GCA_007118765.1 Candidatus Hydrogenedentota bacterium | reverse complement strand
TTTGCTTGCCCGCCGACTTCGACGTGTACTAACACGCTGTCAGCCGGCGGCCTGCGCAAAACACCTGCTCTGGCGCAATCTTCACAGGCTCACGACAAAACCTGATGAAATATCCGGGCTAGTATTGCTTTGTTGCACTGCAACCGTCCAACCCGATTGTTTTAACTTGGGTGATCTTATCAAATGGCTTCGGATAACCGGTAATAGGCGGCGACCGTCGCGTCCGCATATCCCGCCGCCTTCGACCTGTCCCGACATGCTGTGAGCCGGTGGCCCCGCAAAACGTCTACTCTGACGCTCCGACGGCGGCAACAACGCGAAACCCCACGTCAAAAACCGGTTGCCACGGGTGATACGAACGCCGTGCCGCTGCGCGTGCCCTTGCAGGGGTGTCATACCATGAGCCGCCGCGCACCACCCGACGTTCCAGCATGTCTGGCTCGGTATCGTCGCTGTCGGCCTGATAGGGGTAGGGACGACAGCGGCTGTACGTCCACTCCGCCACGTTGCCGTGCATGTCATACAAGCCCCAGGGGTTCGGACGATAGCTGCCCACCGGCGCGGAAACACGATGACCGTCATTCAGGTGGGTGGCCGCCGGACGCCAGGGCGCCACCGCCCCGGACGGCAATCCCCAGGGCTCAAAGGTATCAATATGCGCCAGCGAGTAATCCGCAAGGTTGGCTTTTTCAGTGAAGTCCGCCGCCACATCGCCAAACCAAAGGGCGGTGTTTGTTCCGGCCCGACAGGCATATTCCCATTGCATTTCCGTGGGCAGCGAAAACTCGTCGCCTGTTTTTTCCGACAGCCACGCGCAAAAGGCCATGGCATCCCGCCAGCGCACGCGTGTCACAGGCTGGTCGGGCGCATTCAGCGGATAGCCTCGTTCCTCCACGCTGAACTGCAGGAAGTCGCCATGTTCCAGCCGACTGTCATGCTCGGGGTCAAAACGTGCATATTGCGCGTTGGTGACTTCAAATCTTCCCATCCAAAAGGGCGCATCCACTCGTTGCACATGGGCCGGCCATTCATTGGACGGACCCGCGGGATCGCCCATGACGAATTCGCCCGCCGGAATCAACACCAATGTCAGCGTGACCCCGTCGCCCAAATCAATTTCCCGTTCCGGCAGGGGCAACGCAACGTCTGTTTCGGAAGCCTGTGGCGCGTGTTCCTGCCGTTTGGGCTGGTCGGTCGTTTCGGCGGCCGCTTCGATGTTTATCGTTCCCGCAACGAATGCCTCCGGATCCTCGTCCGTGCCGGGAGCGTACAATGCCGCCATGGCCCGCCGCCTGTCGCGCTGGTGCAGCACCTTGTCGTCGCCAACGATCTCACGCCATGTGCCGTGTGCGGGCGCGCCCAGGTCAATCCAGGTAATCAGCCGATCCCACGACTCATCGCAAAGCCCTTCGCCACACACATGCTGTTGCAAATGCTGCACCAAATGGGTGGTGTCCGCGTGAAACTCATAGGGCGGCGGCAGGTGCATGTCGCTTTCGATAGTGGGAGTCCGCACATAACGCCGCAACGCAAGATACGCCGGGGTGAAGGTCGTGCCCTCGCGGTAGGCGGCATCGCCTGCGTCGGGGTGTATGGGCGGCAAATCGCGGAAATCCGGCGCGGGCGCGTCCGATGCGCCGTTATGGCAGGAAACGCAGTGTCCGTCGAGCACGGGCTGCACTTCGCGCACAAACGAAAACCCCCGTACCGGTCCGCGCCACGGAGTAATCTCGGTGGGTGCGCGTCGGGCAGCGTAAGGTGCAACGGGCGGCGGCGTGGTATTCTGCGGTTCATGACACCCCACGCACGACAATGTTTCGCCGGGCATGGCCGTCATCCAACTGCGCATCAGTTGAATCGCCTTGCCTTCCGCGTCAAGCGGCTGTACCGATACGGGCGTGTTCGCAGGTACGCGGAAGAAGGCGGACCCATCCGGTTCCACCGGTGTCGTGCCCAATACACGTTTAATGTCCCACGGGCCGTCCAGCCCAATCCGATTTATCTGGCCGCCCATGCCGTGATACGCGAAATGGTAGGTGAAAATACGCAACGCCGTAACCGTGCCCCGCGGCACCCCTTCAAGCCCCGGGCCTTCATACACATCCGTCATGAACACCTTCGCGTCCGTGCGTTCCGTGTCCACTTTCGACGGCACTATCGGCGGTGTCGGGCGCGCCGCCACAGGCACAGGCTCAAACAATGCATACTCGTCCAGTTCCTTGAGCAATACGAGGTTGTCAAATACATCGGCCACATACAGCCCCCATGGCGAACGTGGCGTTGGCTTGGCCGAAACAAGAAAATAGTGTTCGCTGAGCGGCCAGGGATGTAGAAACCGAGGCCAACTTGCATCCACCAGATTGTCAAGCAGCACCGGCTCCACAGATACGCCCCGGCCCGGGATGCGCTGTAACGCGCCGTCCGCTTCACGTCGCCCGAGTGCAGTGTCAAACAAGGTGAGTTCGCCCATGCGCGGCACGCCGTGATGCCCCCCCACAATCGCCACAAACCGTGTGGCGCTGCCGGGAAGCGGTCGGGCATAGAAAAGCGCGTTTGGCCAATAAGAATTACTGCCGTAATATTCCATTTGCTCCGTACCGTCCGGATTCATGTGAAACAGAATGCGCGAGGCAAAATGAGGGATGTCTGAATACTCCCAGCGTTGGTACAGTACACGGCCGTTTGGGAGCACAACCGGGCACCAGTTGTGGTCCTGTTCATACGTCAGCCGCCTGATATGGCCCGTATCCCGATCATAACGATACAGGTTGCTTACATGGGACTCGCCCATGACACAAGGTACGCCCACAAAAGGCGCGGTGGAGGCAAAAATGATGTTGCCGTCGGGCAGGTAACACCCTTCGTAGTTGTCCACATCCGGCTCATCTATCAGAGACAGGCGTTGAGGCGTCGGCTGGTCAAGACGCATCTCATAAATGCCCCACGGGCGCCGTGGATCGGACATGGAGAATAAAAGGCGGTCTCCGTCAAAATGCAATTCAAGATCACCCACAAACGCCCCGCGGGACGGGCGATATAGGGTTGACAAGCGCGGCGCGTCCCAAGACGCCGACAACAAGGCAATTTCGTTGTCATGCCCTGCGCGGGGCAGACAGGAGTTGCTTTGCCAGTTCTGGGGCAGCCCAAGATGACCGATACCTCGCTTTACAAGCAAGATGTCCGAAAAGGATTGCAGCAGCGGGTTGTCGAGCAATGCCTCCCGCTGCAATGCGGCCAATCCGACCGTATCCCCGGCCGCTTCCAGCGCATCAAGACGCTCCAAGTACATCGAACCCTGTTCATAATCTTCCGGAAAGGACGTGCAAAGGTGTTCTATGGACAGGCGCAACCCTTCCACGTCAACAGCAGCGGCCACGCACGCGACATACAGCGACAACACGCCCAACAAACACCTCGCCCAACGCCATGACCACACGTGCTTGTTTCCCTGTTGATACGGCATTTTCATGGCAACCATGCTCCTTTCTAAGCGGGGCGCTTAACCCGCATATTTCACAAGATTTCTATTGCGCCTGCGAATCTTACACCATATCAGGCACTTTGCTTGCCCGCCGACTTCGACGTGTACTAACACGCTGTCAGCCGGCGGCCTGCGCAAAGCACCTGCTCTGGCGCAATCTTCACTGGCTCACGACGAAAC
>SKQZ01000449.1 GCA_007118765.1 Candidatus Hydrogenedentota bacterium | reverse complement strand
GTTTAGTGTGACATGGTACCAAGGCTTTGCCGTGAAACGGTCATTCACGGCGGGCGGCGCTTCTGTTTTCTTCATGCTGCTGGCCATCCTCTGCAAACAGACGGCGGTGCTGTTGCCTGTGGCGCTGCTGTTGCTTGATTACTGGCCGTTAAAGCGCATCGAGTTGACCTGGCGTGCCCCGGCAACGTTAATACGCCGCGTGTTTTGGCTGACCCTCGAAAAGATACCGTGGGCTGTTGTTTCGGCGGTGGGTGTGTTCTTTGCGCTTTATGGCAAACGCGATATGTTTGAGGTGGCGGAACGCAATACGTTTGAAACGATACTGAACAACATGGGCGGCGCCTTCGTATCTTATGCACGTTACCTGCTGCATTTCTTGTATCCGGTGCGCTATGTGTTTTCGTATCCCGCCGCAGCCGAACAACCTGCCTCCGGCGCGGTTATCATACTGTCGGCGGTGATATTGCTGACAATTACGGCACTGACCCTGGCGCTTTGTGTGCGTCGCCCTTATCTTGTCGTCGGCTGGGGCTGGTTCGGACTGATGCTTTTGCCCGTAAGCGGCTTGGTGGCGTTTGCGGACGAGGCCATCGCGCTGCGATACTTGTACGTGCCGGCCATCGGGTTCTATCTCATCATGGCGCAAGCGCTGTATGATAGGGCCGTGCCTGATGCTGCACAAGACGCGGCCGAACCGAATGCCACCCATCCGGGCGCACGGTTTTGGGGGCCGGTAACGGCCATTGTTGTGGTGTGGGCACTGCTGGCGTTTTGGCAGAGCGGGTTCTGGCGCAATACCGAAACCCTCGCCACACGCGCCTTGGCCGTGACAAACAATGTGAACCCCGTGGCGCATAATTACCTGTCCCACATCCGTGAAGCCGAAGGGCGCATGGAAGAAGCCGATGAACATGCCCGGCTGGCGGCGGAGAATGCGCCTGGCGTAGTCGGGTTCCAATATAATTATGCAGGCACGCTGCTGCGACAGCAGCGATTTCAAGAGGCGGAAGAACTGTTGGCGCCGCTGTTGCCGGACCATGGAAACCATGCCAGCCTGTTAAACCGCTATGCTGAAAGTCTGCGCGGCATGGGACGCATGGAAAAAGCGCAGAAATACCTTGAACAGGCATTAGAACACCATCCGCACCATCCGACCACGCTGTTTAATCTTGCCATGTTATCGGCGTGGCGAGAGGAAACGGAACAGGCCAAACATTATCTGGAGCGGCTGCTGCAAGTGCGGCCGGACCACGAGCGTGGCCGGGCGCTGCTTGAGTCGCTGGAGTGACAGGGAACTTCCAGTGAGTGCGCACAACGCGCGGCCAATGTTGTATACTTGTAGTCCCGGCCACGGTTCTTGGTACGTCAAAAGCCCATAGGTTGATTCGGCGCCGATTGCTCGCCGGGCACAGATGAACAACAACACGAACTCAGGAGAGATTGTATGACTGGCAAAAAACGCCTGTTTTTAGCCGCAGTGGGGCCGCCCGGCGGATATTCATTGGTAACGCCGCCGCTCGGCTTGCTCTATATTGCCGCACATTTGCGTGAACACTTTGCTCTCGACATCCGCATCATCAATCAGCGGGCGGCGGGTTGGACTTCACAACGCTTGATAAAGGAAATCGTTGCTTTTGAGCCCCATGTTGTTGGGTTAGGCTGTATGACACCGTCTGCCCACGTTCTGCCGGAGATTACCCAGGGGATTCGCGACAGCCTGCCGGAAGCGCTCATGGTGCTCGGCGGTCCGCATATCAGTGCTTTGCAAACCGCAGCGGTTGCCGCAACCGCTGCGGATATCGGTGTTGTCGGCGAAGGCGAAATGGTCATGGAACAGGTCATGCGCGCCTATATTGAGGGCGGCGCCATGGACAGCATCCCCGGATTGATACGACGCGAGCCGGACGGCGCCGTAGTGCGCAATCCCGGCAGTGTGCCCTTGATCGAAAACCTTGACGCATTGCCCATGCCCGCGTACGATTTGATTGACGTGCCCACCTATTGGCGACAACCGGGTATGCCGACCATTCCACGCCGCAACTATGTAAGCCTTTTCAGCAGTCGAGGATGCCCCTATAATTGCATGTATTGCCACAACGTGTTTGGGCGCGGGTTCCGTGGTCATTCGGTCGAGCGCATTTTGGAGGAAATCAAATGCGCCAAATCTCGGTATGGTGCGGATGAAATCGAATTTGTAGATGATTGCTTTAACCTCGACAGAAAACGATTGATGGACTATTCGCAACGACTGTGCAGCGAAATAGGGCCCATCAAAACCGCGTTCCCAAATGCTATTCGTGCTGATATTCTCGATGATGAAACTGCGGACGCGCTTACAAACGCGGGTATGTACTATACCGCCCTCGCGCTGGAATCGGGAACGAAACGTATCCAGAAACTCATCGGTAAACGGCTTGACATCGAAAAGTTTTGCAATGCCACCGCACTTTGTAATGAACGGCGCGTGTTCACCAACGGGTTTGTTATGCTCGGATTCCCAACGGAAACCGCTCGGGAGATGGAAGAAACCATCCGCGTCGCCGCCGACTCAAAACTGCATGTCGCCTCTTTTTTCCGGGTAACGCCCTTTCCCAATACGGCCCTGTTCGCGTATGTCAAAGAAAACGCGCCGGAAAAACTGAATGACGTACATTACAACGACATGGAATACTGGCGTGTGAAAGTGAACCTCGCCGATGTGGAAGACGCGGTGTTGGACAGGTATCTCGGCAGGGCCTATCGCGAGTTTTATTTCCGGCCGGGGCGCATTGTACGCATCCTGCGCGATTATCCGCGACCGTTCCTGCTCCCCGCCTACGTGGGCATGTTCATGAAAAGAGTGTTGCGATACGCCTAAAAAGGTGGTGAATTGCTTTGGCTGGAACACCATGTGTTGTGTTGCCGATGGGCTTTGAAAAACATGGTATAATAAACTGTACGTTACAATTAAACGCAATCGTTTTTGTGCGTTTGTCAAGCACACGTGTTGCGAAAGATTTATAACCTACGGAGCCCACAGAAATGGCGGAGTATAAATGCACACGCCGTGCCTTTCTCGCAGCGACCACCACAACTGCTTTGGCTGGGTCTGCGTGTTCAACGTTTATGAAAAAAGCAACACGGCCCAATGTCATATTTATTGTCGTGGATACATTACGGGCAGACCGGTTGAACGCCGCACTTCAAGATGTGCCGATTATGCCCAATCATCAAAACATAAGTGATAATGCCATTGTATGCACCGAGGCCTACGTGCAAGAAACATTCACGAAGCCCTCGGTTGCCTCCATGTTCACGTCATTATATCCAGATGTACATGGTGTGCGCTTTGGAAGCTTTGTGCCTGCCGGCATGGATGATGAGTATGTCCAAGACAAAGTCCTGCATGTGGACGTGTTGCCGGAACATTTGCCAAGCCTTCCAACCATGTTGCAGCAGAATGGATACACCACGATTGGGGTGCAAACAAACATGCAGTTGCATCCGCAGGCGGGATTTGCAAATGGTTTTGATGAGTACCAATACTTGGGTAATGTGCGTGCTACTGCAGTATCTAAGCAAGCAGCCGCTATAATTGAGCATGTCAAAGAGCCCTTTTTTCTATATGTTCATTATATGGACCCCCACTGTCCTTACACACCGCCCAGAGCCGTTGTGGATATTTTCGACCCG
>SKQZ01000296.1 GCA_007118765.1 Candidatus Hydrogenedentota bacterium | reverse complement strand
GTCAAGATCATTGACACCGATAAAACAGTGTTTCTATCTACACGCTATGGCGTGTCCAGCATCCCGGTGCTTGTGTTTTTTAATGCCGATGGCGAGGAAGTCTTTCGGCATACGGGCTTCATGGAGGAAGAGGACCTGATAGCAAGATTGGAACTGCTGGGCGCTTCCTAAACACCGGGAGCACCGGGCGCTTGAATTCAGCATGAGCAAGGGCGGGTTCGATACAACGAGCCCGCCCTTGCTGTAAGGAAGATACAGGGGTTATCGTCCGCCACATCGGGCGGCGACGTTTCTAAACACACAACTGCTCCGCGAGGAACACGCAGATGCTTTGGTGTTTTCTTCTGTAGCGCAGCATTCGGTTGCTTTTGGCGCTTCAGAAGCCGTCGCTGTTGCACAAGCGGCTCCTGCAGGCGCGTGGGTACATGTTGCCGCGCACGGGGGCGGCGCACTTTCCTCGTCCCCGGTGTCTTCACCGGCGATTCCGATGTTCATGACAAGCAGCAGGCCCAAGGCCAATACGCCGGCATAAAGTAGATTCTTACTCATCGCTCTTTCTCCTGTTCGTTGACTATCCAACTAAAATAAAAAACGGTTTTGACTTTTCCGTTAACAAAAACTTACAGAACCGCAGGATTGCGGTGTTCGGCTTGTCTCCAATGTACACTGTAACCAAGCGTCATCGCAGCGGTTTGATTGTGTTGCCAAGTTTTCTTTCCACCGCATTGTCCCGGGCTTCTTGCCAAAACACAAGTTATTTGACTTGCATACTCGTGTTAACGCTTAGTAAACACCTTGAAGAACAGGTTTATTTCAGGGCGGAAGGCGGGATACCCGGCTTAGCCCGCATATTTCACAAGATTTCTGTTGCGCCTGCGAATCTTACACCATATCAGGCACTTTGCTTGCCCGCTGGCTTCGACGTGTACTAACACGCTGTCAGCCGGCGGCCTGCGCAAAGCACCTGCTCTGGCGCAATCTTCACAGGCTCACGACGAAACCTGATGAAATATCCGGGCTAGTCCGGCATGTCATTCGACTGTCGCAACAAGGCGTCAAAGTAGGCAATCACCTGCGCCAATCCGTCGCGTAGCGGCACCGATGGTTCCCATCCGAGGCGCTCCCGTGCCAATGTGATGTCCGGTTGGCGCCGGGTCGGGTCATTTTCCGGCAAGTCCTTGAATACAAGTTCGGAGGCGGAACCGGTCAGTTCAATGACGAGGTCGGCCAATTCCTGAATGGTAAACTCGGCGGGGTTTCCCAAATTAACGGGGCCGGTGAAATCGTCACAGTCCATCATGCGCAAGATACCCGCGACCAAATCGCTTACATAGCAAAAGGACCGGGTCTGGTTGCCCTCGCCGTAGATGGTGATGGGCTCATTGCACAGCGCCTGCACAACGAAATTACTGACCACACGGCCGTCGTTCACGAGCATTCGCGGGCCATAGGTGTTGAAAATACGCACCACCCGGATATCCACATGGTTCTGTGCGTGATAATCGAAGAAGAGAGATTCGGCCACCCGCTTGCCTTCGTCGTAACAACTGCGCGGACCGATGGGGTTTACGTTGCCCCAATAACTTTCCACCTGCGGATGAACCGCGGGGTCGCCGTAAACTTCAGAGGTGGACGCCTGCAAAATCCGGGCGCCCACATTTTTGGCGAGCCCAAGCATGTTCAACGCGCCCATAACATTTGTCTTGATGGTTTTGACGGGATTGTGTTGATAGTGTACCGGCGATGCGGGACAGGCGAAATTAAAAATGCGGTCTGCCTCAAGTACAATCGGATTGATTACATCATGGCGCACCAGCTCAAATCGCGGGTTGCCTAGCAAATGCTGGATGTTGGCCTTCCGGCCTGTGAAGAAATTATCGAGGCACAGCACTTCCTGGTCGCGTTCGAGCAATGCCTCACATAAATGCGAGCCGATAAAGCCCGCACCGCCTGTAATCAGATTTACCGTGCACATGATGGACACTCCTTATTGAACGCAGTATAACACCGACACCGTCCGCGTTGTTAACCCGGATATTTCATCAGGTTTCGTCGTGAGCCTGTGAAGATTGCGCCAGAGCAGGTGTTTTGCGCAGGCCGCCGGCTGACAGCGTGTTATTACACGTCGAAGTCGGCGGACAAGCAAAGCGCATGATATGGTGTAAGATTCGCAGGCGCAACAGAAATCTTGTGAAATATGCGGGTTAGTGACATCGGCCCACAGCGTGTGCTCACTTGTCCTGTCCGCAACCGGAATCTTGCGGTGTTCTGTATGGCGAAACCTTGGTGTGTGTTTTTTGGCCCTGCGCCTAATAGGACTGTGCCGCGATGACTCTGTAGCTGCAGGGCTTGCCGGTAATCATGCAGGGCCCCGATTCATCCGGCGCATCAAAGGGGATACAGCGAATGGTGGAACGGGTGTCTTCCTGCAAGGTCGCTTCCACTTCGGGGTTGTCATGGTCGAGAAACACACGGAAGAAGCCGCCTTCCTCTATGCGCGCCTTGTAGTCCTCGTAGCTGTCCACGGTATATGTTCGTGTCGCCATTCGTTGCTGGGCGGCTTCATACAGGTGCGCTTGAATGTCTTCCAGCAGACCCTCAATATGTTCGCGCAGTCCTTCCATGGATACCGTTGCCTTTTCACCGGTGTCGCGACGCGCGACCACCACGGCGCCGTTGGCAACATCCCGCGGTCCGATTTCCACGCGCACGGGTACGCCTTTTAATTCCCATTCATTGAATTTATAGCCCGGCTTGTATTGGTCGCGGTCATCGATCTTGTAAAAGAGGGGGTCCCAGTCGCGGGTGATTTCCCGCGCCTTGCCCAGCACCGTATTCATCTCGTCGTCACTGCGCCAGATCGGCACAAACACCACCGGCGTAGGCGCAAGCCGTGGCGGCACCACCAATCCCTTGTCATCGCTATGGGTCATGATCATGCCGCCGATAAGCCGTGTGGATACGCCCCAGCTGCTGGCATGTACATATTTCACCTGTTTGTCGCGGTCCTGGAAGGTTACGTCGAATGCTTGCGCGAACTTCTGGCCCAGATGGTGGGAGGTGCCCGCTTGCAACGCTTTGCCATCCTGCATCATGGCTTCAATGCAATAGGTATGCTCGGCGCCCGCAAACTTTTCGGCTTCCGTCTTGCGGCCCACCATAACCGGCATGGCCATATACTCCTCAGCGAAGCGGCGGTAGACATGTACCATGCGCAACGCCTCCTCTTCGGCTTCTTCATGCGTGGCGTGGGCGGTGTGTCCTTCCTGCCAGAGAAACTCGCAGGTGCGCAGGAACAAGCGTGTGCGCATTTCCCAGCGGCATACATTCGCCCACTGGTTGATGAGCAGCGGCAAGTCGCGATAGGAGCTGATCCAATTCTTATAGGTGGCCCAGATAATGGTTTCCGACGTGGGACGAATGGCCAGAGGCTCTTCCAGCTCTTTGCCGCCGCCGTGGGTGACCATGGCACATTCGGGCGCGAACCCCTCCACATGCTCCGCCTCTTTCTTCAGGAAACTTTCCGGTATAAACATCGGGAAGTAGGCATTCACGTGCCCGGTTTCTTTGAACATGCGGTCCAAGCGTTGTTGCATCTTTTCCCAGATGCCGTAGCCCGTTGGCCGTATTACCATGCAGCCGCGCACGGGCGAATACTCCGCCATCTCCGCTTTTAGCACCACGTCCAGATACCATTGCGAATAATCTTCTTCGCGTTTTGTTATGCCTTTGCTCATGTCGTCTCCCGAAAAAAAAAGTAATGGTTGGTAAACACGTCAAGGTGTCGAATAATAGCACACCCCCGGCCAGTGTCGCCACCTGTCGGCAGGCTTCAAGCACGACTTCATTGTTCATGACGCGAGCGCTTTGCACCGTTTTTGTTGGTGTGCAAGAACGGAGCGATGATCCGCTGTTGCTGGATTTCTGATGCGTCGAATCGGTATAGTTGTGCTTCGTTACAGTGAACTGTAAACAACCAGGGACACGGCTTTGAAAGAGTCTGTGTTGTGTCTTATTTCATGTCCACAATTCATACCATAATGATGCGAGCGCAAGCGGCGCACATTGCCGTGCCCGGCTTCAACATCCCCTACCTGCCCATGATGGAACCCGTGGCGCGCGCCCTGTGTGATGCCCGTTGTTTCGGGCTTATCATGGTGGCGCGGCTGGAATGGGAAAAGTTTGCGGCGGGCGGCGTGCAACCTGTTTACGAAACGTATCAGCAGGTGAAAGACGAGCGGTTCATGCGACTCCATCTGGACCACGTACCGGTTATTGACGAGGATAACCTGCCGGTTGATTATGAAGACATCCTGACTGAGGCGGCGACTTTGGGGTATGATTCAATCATGGTGGACGGGTCGCGCCTGTCGCTGGACGATAACATTGCCGCCACACGACGCATTGTGGACATGGCCCACGCGCGGGATGTGGCGGTGGAGGCCGAGCTGGGCGCGGTCATGGGACATGAATCCGGGCCAATGCCGCCCTACGAGGAATTGTTTGCGTCGGGGCAGGGGTTCACCGACCCGGACGAGGCCCGTCGTTTTGTATCCGAGACGAAGGTGGACTGGTTGTCCGTGGCGATTGGCAGTGTCCACGGCGCCATCAGCGAAACGGCACGCCGCGCGAAGAAGCCTGCGGCGCGATTAAGCATCGAACGGCTTGATGCGTTGCGCGAAGCCACGGGCATACCGTTGGTGTTGCATGGCGGCACGGGCATCCCAAAGGAATACATACTGGAATCCGTGCAGCACGGCATTGCTAAAATAAACATTGCCACCGCAATCCGTCAGCCCTACGAGGCGCTTATGGCGGAAGATGAATCGGCGGCACTACAAGCTGTATACGATGCCACAATGACTGTGATACGGGATGATTTGGAATTACTGCATTCAGTGGACATACTCAACCCCGGCGGGGCACAGGCCTGAGCCGAAGGAAAGGAAGCGAAAATGAAAAAAGAGAAGAGTCGTTTTGCTGTGTTTTTTGGCAACCGTGGTTTTTTTCCGGCGTCGTTGCAGGCGGGCGCGCGCGAAGAAATGACGAAGACGCTGAAACAACTCGGCCACAAAACGCTGGTACTGGACGCCAAGGCCACGCGCCACGGCGCGGTTGAAACGCCGGCGGAAGGGGAGAAGTACGCCAATTTCCTGCAACGCAACGCGGGCAAGTATGACGGGGTTATTCTGTGTTTGCCCAACTTCGGCGATGAGACCGGCGCTGTGGCGGCGCTCAAAGACGCCGGTGTTCCCATCTTGATTCAGGCCTACCCGGATGAGTTGGACAAGATGGCGCCGGAAGTGCGGCGCGACGCCTTTTGCGGCAAGTTCTCCATCATGGATGTTTTCTGTCAGTATGGCCTGAAGTTCACGGCGCTCAAGCCGCACACGGTGAACCCGAAAGACAAACGGTTTGCCGAAAACATTGATCATTTCGACCGGCTCTGTCGCGTCCACAAGGCGATGCGCTCCATGGTGGTCGGCGCCATCGGCGCACGCACCACCGCGTTCAAGACCGTGCGCATTGACGAGCTTGCCCTGCAACGCCACGGGATCACCATGGAAACCGTTGACATGTCCGATGTCTTTGCCCGCATGAAAGCGTTGAAGTCGTCGGACAAAGCCCTTACGGCCAAGGCCAAAGTGCTGCAAAACTATTCGAACTGGAAGGGCGTACCGAAAAAGGCTTTTGACACCATCAGCCGCTTGGGTGTGGTGTTGGACGCGTTGGTGGACGAAATGAGCCTTGATGCGTTGGCGGTGCGCTGCTGGATAGAAATGCAGCGCCAGTACGGCATCTCCTGCTGTGTGTTGTTGAGTGAAATGAACAACCGCGGCATCCCCGTGGGCTGCGAAGTGGACGTGGGCAGCGCCATCACCATGTACGCCTTGCGAAGCGCATCAGGCAATGTAACCAGTTGTCTTGACTGGAACAACAATTATGGCGACGACGATGACAAATGCATTTTGTTCCACTGCGGGCCCGTACCCCAGGCGATGATGACCGGCAAAGGCGATATTGCCGATCACGCCATCCTTGCCAACGAAGTGGGCAAAGGGTGTGCCTTTGGTTGCAATGTGGGGCGCATCAAGCCCGGCCCGTTCTCTTTCGGCAACCTCATTACTGAAGACGGAAAACTGAAGTTCTACCTGGGCGAGGCCGAGTTTACCGGCGACCCCATCCCGGACGACTTCTTTGGCTGCGCCGGCGTGGCGCAGTTCCCCGATATGCAGGAATCATTGCGCACCATTGGACTTGCGGGCCATCGCCACCACACGGCTGTTACGCCCGGACACATTGTCGCGCCCGTGCAGGAAGCCATGGAACACTACCTTGGTTATGATGTGACCATGGTGTGAGCACACGGCCGGCATGTGGGTACATAAACGCGGACACCCGCGAAGGGCAGATGCCAAACAGCCTGATAAACGCACTTGAAAGGCGGTCTCGGGATGTATGATCTGCCCCACAAATACGTGATAATCACGGTTTATTTGATCTTCGGGGTTGCCGATATGGTATAGTTCCGGTGGTGTAATGTGATGCAGCAGCGTTCTATTGGTTGTTGTTACTAATTAGACGGGGCGCGTCCCATTGCGTATCGCGGCACACGCCACGCGCTGCGGTATTGTGCGCGATCAAACCGTCCCGATTGGGTCTGCTTGATTGATTTTGTTGTAGTGTCTGCGCAACGCCGTGACTGCAACCCGGTCAAGGGTTTTTGGCGGTTCCGGCGTTTTAGTCTCCCGACAGCGAAGCACACCGTTTGAAACGCCGGCGACGTGTATCCACCGTCAGTGTACTGAGCACCATGAACCATATCTAAACAGGATTCTTGAAATGGCTATGAATCAGATTGAACAGATAGAAATACGTTGGCATGGCCGGGGCGGTCAAGGGGCGGTTACATCGGCGAATCTGCTCGCAGAGGCCGCGTACTATGCCGGGTTCAAAGGGGTGACGTCTGCCCCCGCTTTTGGTGCGGAAAGACGCGGCGCCCCCGTCACTGCATCCACCCGCTTGGCCAGTGCCCCGTTGCGCCATTTTTCACAGGTGGAAGCCCCGGACATGGTGATTATCCTGGAGGGCAGTTTGCTGACCACGGCCAATGCCACCGAGGGCCTGGCGCCCAACGGTCATGTGATCGTGAACACCCGGCTGGCGCCTGAAGAATTGGGGCTTTCCAATGGGTATCAGGTGGCTACGGTTGATGCCGACCGTATTGCAGAGGAAATAAACCTGCGGGCCGCCGGTGTAATTATGGTGAATACGGCCATGTTGGGCGCGGTGGCGCGTGCAACAGAGCTGATAACGCTTGACCATATCAATCGTACATTAAGACATGCGTTTTCGCCGAAAGCGGCGGAAAAGAATATTGAGGCAGCGCGTCTGACCTTCGAGGCAACGCGTTGCGCTTCGTAATGACTGCGGAATGCGCAGTATGGAGTAAGTACTATGGGACAGACGAGACATTGTAAACAAAAAACGGCCATGTCGTGGCCGTGTGTGGGCGAAGCGGGCAGGACCGGTGACTGGCGCACGTTGCGTCCGGTAGTAGACCCCGAAAAATGTGTTGCAGCGCGCAAGGGCAAAATTGTCTGTATGCAGTGTTGGATGTTCTGTCCGGACAATGTGATTAGTCGTACCGCGCCGCCCGAGATAGACATGGAGTATTGCAAAGGCTGTGGCGTATGTGTGCAAGTGTGCCCCAGCCAGGCCATCGAAATGCGCCCGGAACATGCCGAGGATGTTGCGGCGTCAACCAAGGAGGAAGCGTCCTGTGACCGTTGACACCCAATCTGTTTCTGTAATCACGGGCAATCGCGCGGCGGCGGAAGCGGCGCGTCTCGCCCGTGTTGACGTGGTGGCTGCCTATCCAATCACACCACAGTCTCCTGTTGTGGAGACACTCTCAAAATACATTGAAACCGGCGTTCTCGATGCCGAGTTTATCACGGTGGAGAGCGAACACAGCGCCATGGGCGTTTGTATCGGCGCCGCCACGTCAGGGTCGCGCGTTTTCACGGCAAGCAGCGCCAATGGCCTGGCCTACATGTGCGAGCAATTGTCGTGGGCGGCCGGATCGCGACTGCCCATTGTCATGGGATGCGCGAACAGGGCCATGTCCGCGCCGTGGAGTGTGCTGAACGATCAGCAGGATGCCATGTCGCAACGGGATCAGGGATGGATACAGCTCTATTGCCGCAACAACCAGGAAATTCTGGACACGTTCCTGCAGGGGTTCCGCATTGCGGAGCAGGTTAAGTTGCCGGTAATGGTGTGTTACGACGGATTCATTTTGTCCCATACGGTGATGCCCGTGGACATTCCGGAGCAGGAACAGGTGGACGCCTATTTGCCGCCCTATTCGGTGCATACCATACTGGATCCCGAAGAGCCGCGCAATGTCAACCCCGTTACCCTTGCCAATCCCCGGCTGAACGGCGATGGTGTATTGTGCCATGGGTACATGGAGTTTCGATATCTCATGGAACAGGCGCACAAAGAAGCGCTTGACATGATTGTGGTTGCGGACGAAGAATTCGAGGCCTGTTTCGGGCGGCGCTGGGGCGGTCTGCTGTGGTCCTATCAACTTGAAGATGCCGAGGTCGTGTTGCTGGCCGCGGGCAGTTTGGCCGGCGAGGCCACCATCAGCGCCGATATGTTGCGGTCGGAAGGGATACGGGCGGGCGTACTTGGTTTGCGCGCCTACCGGCCTTTCCCGGCGGCGGCGGTGGCCGATGCGCTGAAAGAAGCCGGACTCGTCGTTGTGTTCGACAAGAGTTTGAGCTACGGCTATGACGGACCCATTCGCCGGGATGTGCAGGCGGCGCTTTTTGAACACCGCGTCATGCCGGAAGTACATGGCTATATCGCCGGACTGGGCGGCCGTGACATCAAGGCGCGTGAATTGGTGGATGCGGCGCGTGACAGCATTACATGGGCGGAACAAGGCAAAGGCCCGAAACCGACCGACTGGATTAACCTGCAATTATAACCCCCCTGTAGGGGTCTACAGATTGGAGATACCAATGGCGACGAACACGTTAAATTTGCCAGAGCAAGAATATATGTTGCCCGGTAACCGGGCCTGCGCCGGATGCAGTGTGGGCATTGTCTTTCGGCACATGAGCAAAGCGCTTGACGGCAAGGCCATTTTTGTGGTGCCCGCAAGCTGTTTTACCGTGTTATGCGGCATGTACCCGACGGCCTCGGTGCAGGTGCCCGTTATGAACAGTGTGTTCCCCGGCACGGCGGCGTGCGCGTCCGGGATTGCCGCCTCCCTCAAGAAGCAGGGTCGCGATGATCTCACGGTGGTGGCCATGGCGGGTGACGGCGGCACGGCCGATATCGGCATGCAGGGGCTCAGCGGCGCTGCTGAACGCAATGCCAATGTGTTTTTTGTGTGTTACGACAATGAAGCGTATATGAACACCGGCACACAACGTTCCAGTCTGACGCCGTTGGGCGCGAAGACCACCACGACGCCGGCCAAAGGAAAAATGCAGTTTGCCAAAGACCTGCCCGCCATTGTGGAAGCACACGATATCCCCTATATCGCCACGGCAAGCCCCGGTTATCCCGGCGACCTTTATGATAAAGTGTGCACGGCCCGCGGCATATCCGGCACACGGTTCATGCACATCAATGCACCGTGTCCGCCCGGCTGGCAATTCCCAACGGCAGAGACGGTCGCCATGGCACAATTGGCGGTTGAAACAGGTGCGTTTATTCTCTTCGAAATCATGGACGGCAAGTTTCAACTGACTGGCAAAAGTCTGGCGCTGGCCGATAAAGACAACCGGCAGCCTGTCCGAAAATTTATTGAATTACAAAGCCGGTTTGGCGTGTTGGATGAAGAGACGCTGGCCCGTTTGCAGGAACGCGTGGATGAACGTTGGCGCAAAGCGGTGGCGCGTCACCGCGCTGAAGAGTGAACGCCGTTTAGGAATAGACAACGGAAGTGTCGCGTTCATTTAAACAGTGACAACAGAAAAGGGAAAATACGATGTCGGAAAACAAACGTTTCTCACCGGACATGCCTGTGGCAGATGCGATGGCGTTGCACCCGCGCGCGGCCGAAGTCTTTGCTGCGTTTCATCTAGGCGGTTGTGCCCATTGCCATATCAACGCCTATGAAACCATTGAGCAGGTGTGTCAAGCCTATGGCGTTGATGTCAACATGTTGTTGGAAGTCCTTGAAGGACTGTTCGAAAACGAGAGCGAAAGCGAAGCCAAGGCCTGACAGATTTAGGGCACAAGCGTGTTCGGTTTCACGGGATATTCGTGGGAAATACAAAACGACCGTTCTGACAGTGTGCGTGCAATGCCCGGGAGGGGTGTCAGATCATGTTTTTGGGGAGCGGCTAAAACGCGAAAAGTGACAGCATTCCATTGAGAATAGCACTGTGAGCAGGGCTACCCACGCTGGATCTATTGTCGCCAAGTATCTTAACAGCGGTATTTTACACTGTTAGTCAGGTATTGGAAATGTTGTTTTCAAGGGCAATACACATTAGACGCAACCTTAACTTGAAAATGGGGGCGCAACTGTGTATGATAACGTTTGTTGGAAACTATAAAACCTCATAATCCATGCAAAGGTAAAGCGCAATGGAAGCAAAACAATCGTTCAGCACGTCGGAAGTGGCACGGTATTGCCATGTAACGGCAGATACAATTCGCAAGTGGGCGGAGGCGGGGCGTCTGCGTGTATTTAAGACACCGGGTGGCCATCGCCGCATCCGCCGCGATGATTTGGTGCGCTTCATGAAAGATAACAGTATCCCGTTGCATGAAGACCTGGGCAATCCGGGCGTCAAAATCTTGGTGGTGGATGACGAGAAGGCGGTGTTGTCGGTGATACGGCGCTTTCTGGAACGTTCCGAGACGCCTTTCCAAATAGAGGTGGCGTTGGACGGTTTTGACGCGGGTCAGATGGTGGCCGGTTTTCGTCCGGACGTCGTCTTTTTGGACCTGCGCCTGCCGGGCATTGACGGTTTTGAAGTGTGCCGTCGCATCAAGCACAATCCTCTGACAGAGAACACGCAGATTATTGCCATGACCGGGTACTACCAAGGCGAAGCGGCCCAACGCATTTTGGACATGGGCGCAACGCTATTGCTCCAGAAACCCTTTACCCCGGATGACCTGCGGCGCGCACTTGCCAAAGTAGGCGTTGACGTCAACTAGCCCGGATATTTCACAGGTTTTTGGAAAGATGGCGGCAAATCATGCAGAACGATGGCATAGTGATTGTTTCCGGGTTGCCGCGCAGTGGCACTTCCATGATGATGCGCATGTTGGCTGCGGGCGGGATGCCTTTGCTCACGGACGAAACACGCGCCGCAGATGCCGACAACCCGCAAGGCTATTATGAGTTTGAGCCGGTGAAGCGGCTCGAAAAGGATGCCGGATGGGTGCCGCTTGCAACAGGCAAAGCGGTCAAAGTGGTTTCTTTTCTACTGGAGCACCTTCCCGCCGATTATCAATATGCGGTCATCTTCATGCGTCGTGCCATGACCGAAGTATTGGCATCGCAACGTGCCATGCTGACGCGACGTGCGGCACAGGGTGAAATAGACGCGGCCAGCGTGACGCCCGAACGGTTGCGCGCGGAGGATGCGCAGTTGGCGGCGACTTACAAGCGGCACTTGCGCCATATCCACACATGGCTGGAGACACAACCGAATGTGTGGACACTGTTTGTGGAGCATCAGGTAACGTTGCAGCAGCCCGGCCAGACGGCGGACCAAGTCAATCGTTTCCTGGGCGGCGCGCTTGACGAGGCGGCCATGCAGGCGGCGGTTGAACCCCGGTTATACCGACAGCGTGCAAGCGCGAAGTAGCATGATGCGCCGTCCGGCTTATCCGAAGGCGCTGCCTTCAAACAGCATGCCGCAATACAGGCATTTTTTGTGGCGTGAATTGGAAACGCGATGACACTGGGGGCACCGCAGGGGATGGGTCGTCATTTTTCCGTCGGCCTTGCCGTCGCGCAGGTCCACTTCCTGTGCCTTCTTTTCCAAGTGGTCCTCGGTCAGATGCAAGCGTTCAGACACCAATTCCCACATGGCTTGATTCAGCAGGCACAACCGTTCAACCTGGTCGCGCAAATCCTGTATCTCCGAGCGCGTGGCATTAACGCCCTGCAACGCTTGGTGCGCCGCTCTTCGCCCCTCTCGTGTTGTGGTGCTCTCCTGCGCCATAAAATAACCGCTCATAAAAAAGTTTGGCATATCTCGTTCCTTTTCTTGAGAGTCTATTCAACCGACTGCTGCATGGGCTGCAACGGATGGCATTGGACAGCAGTGTGGAGCTAAGCATATACTTTTTGAGGTTGTAACCGCCAACTTTTTCCTGTTACGTTTCCAAAAAGAGGGCAGCAGTTCTTTTATGAACGACCCAAACAGATACGGTCTTGACGCGTTGTTGACGGACATTCGCGCATGTCGGGTGTGCGAGGCGCATCTGCCGCTGGGCCCGCGTCCGGTTATCCGGGCGCGCGAAACGGCGCGGTTATTGATTGTGGGACAGGCGCCGGGGCTGCGCGTGCATGAAACAGGCATTCCGTGGAATGATCCAAGCGGCGACCGATTACGCGCTTGGTTGGCATTGGACCGGCCCGTTTTTTATGACGAGACGCGAATTGCGATTATGCCGATGGGCTTGTGTTACCCCGGCCGCAACAAACGCGGCGGCGACCTGCCGCCCCGGCCTGAATGCGCGCCCCGTTGGTTTGAAGCGGTTATGGGCCTGTTGCCGCAGGTTCAGCTGATCGTGCTTGCAGGGCGTTATGCACAGGCATGGCATTTGGGTGAGCACGTTAAACCGACACTCACCGAGACCGTGCGCTGTTGGCGCGAGTATTTGCCGCGATACGCGCCCATACCGCACCCCTCCTTCCGCAACAATCTGTGGCTCCGCAAGCATCCCTGGTTTGAACGTGATGTGCTGCCGGCGCTGCGCACGCGGGTTCATGCGCTGTTATAGCCCGCATATTTCACAAGATTTCTGTTACGCCTGCGAATCTTACACCATATCAGGCACTTTGCTTGCCCGCCGACTTCGACGTGTACTAACACGCTGTCAGCCGGCGGCCTGCGCAAAG